>JBDTLS010000041.1:0-15477 GCA_039934655.1 Sphingobium sp. | reverse complement strand
ACCGGCGTTGAGCACCGGGCAATCGACCTTGTCAGCGATCAGCTGCACCGCGCCTGAACTGCCGTGACGGATGACGATCACGTCTGCGCGCATCGCGTTCAATGTGACGGCGGTATCGATCAGCGTTTCGCCTTTTTTGACGCTCGATGTCGCCGCGTGCATGTTGACGACGTCCGCGCCCAGCCGTTTGCCCGCGATTTCAAAGCTCAGCAGCGTGCGCGTACTCGCCTCGAAAAAGGCGTTGATCTGCGTCAGGCCTGCCAGCCGCCCATCATGCTTGCGCGCCGACGATCGGTTGACCGCGACCCAATGTTCGGCCTCGTCGAGCAGAAAGCGTATTTCCCACGGCTTGAGCGCCGCGATACCGAGCAAATGCTTGTGGGGAAACAGACCATGCCCCGCTAGGGGAGCGGGCGCGAACGAAGCAGAAGGCGCACTGGGTGCTTGCGGCATGGCCCAAGCCTTTAGGGCAGGAGGCTGGCGCGCGCAAGGGGAGCATGAAGGCACTGCGCAGCCGACTTCGGGCGTCCTGTTGCGCTGGCGATCCGGCTTGGCTAGGGCTGGCAAAAGAACGCCCCGTTTTGAAAGGTCCAGCAGTGAACCCACCCGTTTTGGACGTTGTCGCCATCGGCAATGCGATCGTCGATGTCATTGCCAAAGCCGATGACGCCTTCCTCGCTAGCCGCGCGCTGCCCAAGGGCGGGATGCAGTTGATCGATGCCAACTCGGCCGAGGCGCTCTATGCCGATATGGGCGCGGGGATGGAAGTGAGCGGCGGTTCGGCGGCCAACACGCTTGCGGGGCTTGCGGCGCTGGGCAAGGCTTGCGGCTTTATCGGTCAGGTACGGGACGATCAATTGGGGCAGGTGTTCGCGCATGATATTCGCGCACTCGGCATCCGTTTCGATACGCCGCCGCGCGCGCAGGAGCCACCGACAGCCCGCTGTCTGGTGTTGGTGACGCCGGACGCCCAGCGGACGATGAATACGTTTCTGGGCGCGTCCCAGCATTTGCCCGCTGCCGCGCTGGACCATGATCTGATTGCTTCGGCCGGAATTCTGTATCTTGAAGGCTATCTCTGGGATCCCGAAGAGCCGCGCGCGGCGATGCGTGCCGCCATTGATTGTGCACGCGATGCGGGGCGCAAAGTCGCTTTCACCTTGTCCGACGGCTTTGTCATCGACCGGTTCCGCGATGATTTCATGGCGCTGATCGATCAGGGGCTGATCGACATATTATTCTCGAACGAAGCCGAGATCAGCGCGCTTGCCGGGCAGAAGGATTTTGACGCTGCGGTCGCCGCCATCGCGCCCAAGGTGCCGGTGCTGGTATCCACGCGCAGCGAGCAGGGTGCGATCGCGGTTGTCGGGGGCGAGCGTTTTACGGCCGCCGCCGTGCCGGTCGCGCAAGTCATCGACACCACGGGCGCGGGCGATCTGTTCGCTGCGGGTTTCCTCGCCGGATATATCGAAGGGCGGGATATGCCATTCTGCCTTCAACTGGGCGCGATGGCGGCCGCGGAAATCATCTCCCATTATGGCGCCCGCCCCGAAGCCGATTTGGTGACATTGCGGCGAGAAAGCGGATTGTAAGAGCAAGCCGGGGGGCGACAATGGCACGCAAGGCAAAGAAATCTTCTTCCGCCGCTCCCAAGCTGCGGCGCTGGCTGATGTGGCCAGTGAAAGCCGTGCTGTGGTTTTTGGCCGTGTCGGTGGCGTTAGTGCTCATCTATCGTTTCGTGCCGCCGCCAGTGACGCTGACGATGCTGTTCGATCGCAACGGCATCACCAAGGACTGGATGGCGCTCGATGATATGGACCCCAACATGCCCCGTGCGGCCATCGCCGGGGAGGACGCCAAATTCTGCCTGCATCATGGTTTTGACGCCGATGCGATCGCGAAGGCGATCCAGCATAATGAATCGGGCGGGCGGATACGCGGCGGATCGACGATCAGCCAGCAGACCGCCAAGAATGTGTTCCTGTGGCAAAACGGCGGCTTCTTCCGCAAGGGGCTGGAGGCGTATTTCACCCTGCTGATCGAGGCGTTGTGGGGTAAGCACCGCATCATGGAAATGTATCTGAATGTCGCGGAAACCGGCATCGGCACCTATGGCGCGAATGCCGGGGCGATGCGCTATTTCCACCATAACGCCAGCCGTTTGAGCCGCACGGAGGCCGCGCGCATCGCCGCCGTGCTGCCACTGCCCA
Organism: Sphingobium sp.; assembly: GCA_039934655.1. GTDB lineage: Bacteria > Pseudomonadota > Alphaproteobacteria > Sphingomonadales > Sphingomonadaceae > Sphingobium. The sequence goes on along the minus strand of JBDTLS010000041.1, from coordinate 13,267 downwards.
AAAAACGCGGTGCGATTGACCCGGCTGGCTTTACGCGCCGCTACGGCAATTCGATTTCCCGGCGCGTCGGCATTGTCGAACGCGCCGGACTGGATAGCTGCCTGCGGTAGCTGTTTCTCAGCTGGGGCTGCATCACCTGATCAAGTTTGACCATCACCGCATCGACCATGCTGTGGCTGCTCACGGGTCATGTGAGGCCTTGCAGAAGATGAGGGTGGGTAGGCCGAGTCGCGCGGCGACCTCGGCATCACGATAGGTCACGAAAATTCGGCGGCGGCTGGACGATACATTGTCCACATAGCTCAGTTGACGCACCAGTAACAAAGTCAGAAAACTCCGACTCTATGGCGCCTTTACAACAAGCGCGAAGTCATGTGCCGCGTACCACCAGCTAAACTCGAATTCGACCGAGTTGAATCGCGGAGTTTTCCCAAGGGGCTGAATTTCTGATTCAGAGTGCTGGCTGGGTTTGGAGGCCCGAATGCGATGGGCAAGCCCTATTCGGATGATTTGCGGGTGCGTGTTGTTGCAGCGATGGAGGGTGGCGGCCACTGCCGGGAGGTTGGAGCCGCTTTTGGCGTAGCGCCGAGCACGGCAGGGAACTGGCATCGGCTTTACCGCCGGACCCAGAGCTATTCAGCGCAACCGATGGGAGGAGATCACCGGTCCAAGCTGCTGGCTCATGATGGAATCCTGGCCTCGCAACTGCTCCCATGCCCGATGACCGGCATGATCTTCCGCCAATGGCTGGAGGAGTGCCTGATCCCCGATATGAAGCCGGGAAGCATTGTCGTCGCCGACAACCTCTCCGCCCACAAGGTCGCCGGTATCCGCGAATGTCTCGAAAGCGCGGGCATGCACCTGCTATACCTCCCGCCCTACAGCCCCGACTTCAATGCTCTCCTGAGCCTGTCGAAGGGCCGATCGAGCAGGTCTTCTCCAAGATCAAAGCCCTGCTCAAGCAAATGAACCCTCGCAGCTTCGACGCCATCTGCGACGCGCTCAAAGCCATCCTCCAAAAGTTCAAGCCGCGCGAATACGCCAACTTCATCCGTCATTCCCGATATGTGCAAACTTGATCGAATCTGAGTCTAATGTATTTTACACGGATATTGCGCGGTTTTCGAAATAACCAGCTAACCCAATGATTTATATGGTGACCCCAACGGGAATCGAACCTGTGTTTCAGGGTGTTTCATAGTGTCTCTAAAATATTGATATAATGGGTATTTATAAAACGTCCTGTTCGCCACTGTTCATTGACATTCGCCTGTTCCCTCATTATTATGTGGGAACGAATGAGGGAACAGTTCTGTGTTTCCAAACAGGGAATTCTAACTTGGCACTCACATCCTTGAAGGTCAAAAATGCAAAAGCAGGACGCCACGCCGATGGTCACGGCTTGTATCTACTCGTCAAAGATAGCGGTGCGAGTTCATGGGTATTTCGGATGCAGGTGAAGGGTGTCCGCCGTGACTTTGGGCTTGGATCGCTGCGTGATGTCTCTCTGTCCGATGCCCGTTCTGCGGCAAGTGCCATGCGCCGTGAGATCAGGCATGGCGTCGATCCTGTTGCCGCGCGTCGTGCAGAGCGTTTGTCAGTGCCGTCATTCGAGGATGCGGCAAGGACATGCTATGAGGCTTTGTGTCAGGGCTGGAAAAACCGCCGTCACGCCAGTTGGCTTTCCAGCCTTGAAAACCATGTATTCCCGATGATTGGCACCAAAGCAGTTGATGGGATCGACAGTGCATTGGTGTGCGAGGTGCTGGCTCCGATATGGTTGACCATACCCGACACGTCACGGCGCATCTTGCAGCGTATCGGCGCGGTGTTGGACTTTGCGCATATCAAGGGTTGGCGGAAGGAAGAAACATCTCTGCGTTCTGTGCGCAAGGGCTTGCCGCGCCAGAACGAACGGGCAGGCCATCTTGAGGCGATGCCCTATGCAGAAGCACCAGCGTTCATGGCCACGCTTGGCGAGGCAGCGGCGACAACGGGCCGTGATGCTCTGCGCTTGACGATCTACACCGCTGTTCGCTCAAACGAGACCCGCTTTGCGGTCTGGCCTGAATTTGACCTCGACAAAGCCATTTGGTCGATCCCCGCCGAGCGGATGAAAGCGGGCGAGGCGCATATGGTGCCATTGCCAGCCTCAGCCGTTGGGATCCTGCGCAAGCGATGGGCGGCGCGCGAAAGCGATGACGGCCTTGTCTTCACCGCCAATAACGGCAAGCCGATCAGCGATATGACGATGACCAAAATTTTGCGCGATGGCGGGATCAGTGGCTACACCGTGCATGGCTTCCGCAGTGCCTTTACCGATTGGGCGGCGGAGCAGACCGATTTTCCCAAGGAGGTTGCCGACAAGGCATTGGCGCACAAGCTACCGAATCGAGTTGAAGCCGCTTACCGGCGCACCGACTTTTTCGGAAAACGCCGCGAATTGATGGCGCTATGGGCCTCGCACTTGGAATCGGAAATGACCGGAGACCTTTGACGTTCGATAAGCGCCGCAAGGCTTGCCGTCGGGATTAGCGTTGCACTTCCCAGTTTGATCGTTTCGACTTCCCCCGCATTGATCAATTGATAGAATTTGGTGCGCCCAATCCCGATCATCCTTGCGGCAACGCTGACACGGACGCACAGCGGCGGCGGGATGATGGACGCAAGCGTCACAACACCGGATTTTGCGGATAGTCATTGACGTGGTAGAATTGCGGATTGGCCATCCACGTCTTGACTGCGGATTCATACCAGCCAGCGCATTGGGTGCTGATTTTGAATCTCTGTGGGAATGTCCCTTTGCCCATTTTTCGGTAAAGGGTAGAGCGGCTGAGACCAGTCACGGCCAGAACGGTTTTTACGCGCACGATCCGATCAGGGATAGGCATGGTTGTGTCTCCTTGCGGAAGAAAGGGCTTTCAAAACACCAGCATTGGAAACAGATTTACGCGCTGCAAGAAGTATTTGCAGGCGTAGTGCTCTGGGGGGCAAATGTCGGCACATGGCGGTTTTCAGTTTTGCCAATTCACTGTTGAGCGATGGCAAAACGATGGCCGGACTGTTTTCGATCAAGTGATTCGGGGTCATGTTTCATCTCCTTTCGGGCGGTTGCTACGGCACCTTTCGACAGAGGATTGGAACGAAATTTTGGCGATGCAATAGGCAAATGGCCAAAGTGTATCGGGCTGCGTCACCCTGCCTCAGAGAGGCACCTCGATTGTCTTCGCCAGTGGGCGTTGAAGGAAAAATCCGACCGTGATTTAACCTTTTGGCAGAGATCAAGCCCCCGAGTCGTTTTCGAAACGACTTGACAAAAATAGCACTGAGTGCTACCTAATTGTCGCATGAACGCAGCCCCTGCCAAACTGACCCGCGTTTTCAAAACGGCATGGTTTGCTAAGGCCGCGCGGAAGGCGCGCGTCAAGGACGACGAACTGTGCGAAGCCATTGCGCAGGTGATGAAAGGGCAAGGCGATGATCTTGGCGGCGGCGTATTCAAAAAGCGCCTTAACAAGAACCAGCACCGCGCGATCATCATTGCCAAAGCGGGACGGCACTGGATGTATGAATATCTGTTCGCGAAGAAGGACAGGGCGAACATTGAAGATAATGAGCTTGCTGCGTTCCGCAGGCTCGCCAAGATTTATGCGGAGCTGGACGACAGCCAAATCGCGCAACTGATTACCGATGGCGACATCACGGAGATATGCAATGACGACCAAGGCTAAATTCAAGAGCGACGCCTTCGAGGCGATCCACGCTTCTGCATCTGCGATGCTCAAAGTCGGTGCCATCGACAAAGCGACGATGCGTAGCTTTGATGAAAGCTGCCTTGCCGTGCCGACCGAAATCAAGCCTGCACAGATCAAGCAGCTCCGCGAAGCCAATCGTGTCAGCCAGCCTGTCTTTGCGCGCTATCTCAACACCAGCGAAAGCACGGTCGAAAAATGGGAAACCGGAGCCAAGCGCCCTAGCGGCATGGCGCTCAAATTGCTTGCTATTGTGCAGAAGCATGGGTTGCAGGTGTTGGCGTAGGGATACACCGACGGTGAGGGCTTGGGCCTAAGCAGACATCACGAACGCCAAGCCAAATGTCAGCACCTCGGTCGTTAGCAACTGCCCTTGTCAGAATTAGCCCTTGGGTTTGGCGGTCTTTGGATTGGGCTTCGCCCGAATAAATGCGCCGCCTGACTTTGGACGCTTGACCTCAAACGCCCCCGCTTTTTGAACGAGATCGATCAATTTTGCATGACCATAATTGCGCGAGTCAAAATCGGTATTTAGATTGCGAATATGGGTGCCCACTTTGCTAAGATTGGCCCAGCCATCTTCGTCCGCAAGAAGCGTAATCGCTTTGCGGATATGGGGAGCCGCAGCACTTGGCGGTTTCAAAGCTGTAGTTTTTGGCGCTTTGGCTTCATCGGCTTTTGGCGCATCAGATAAAAGGTTTTCGGTGTAGAAGAAGCGCCGACAGGCTTGACGAAAACTTTCAGGAGTTTTCTGTTCGCCAAAGCCGTAAACATCAATGCCCTGTTCGCGAATGCGAGCGGCCAATCGGGTGAAGTCGCTGTCCGACGATACCAGACAGAAACCATCGAACCGACCGCTGTGCAGTAAGTCCATTGCATCAATCACCAGCGCAATATCGGAAGCATTCTTGCCCGACGTATATGCAAAATTTTGATGTGGCTGGATTGCATGAGTCGCCAGTATATCCGCCCAAGGCTTGAGGCGCGTTCCCGAAAAATCACCATAGATACGGCGAACGCTGGCTTCGCCGATTTTAGCGATTTCTTCAAATAGCCCAGAAGCAATGTGAGCAGATGCGTTATCGGCGTCGATTAACACGGCAAGGCGAGGAGAACGGGGTTCAGACATTTTGCTTATTTACCTCGCTGAGGTTGAAATATCGATAATCATTAACAACCTGAATTCAACATTGCATAATGCGATGTCAGCAGGCGCAATCAATTTTCTGCTTCACTGCCAAATGCCCGGCTACCCATTCGCCGCCATAGCATGAGCGCTTGTTCACGATCATCGCCTTGTAGTTTGTTGGCAACAGCGCGGAAAGCCCCATAGAGGATAGTTCGATCATCATCGGCCAGTTCAACCAGCCCAGCTTTCACGACCAGCCCGCCGAGTTCGATCAAATGGCGCGTTCGTTCGCGGCGTTTCACGATCCATTCCCGCGTGTCATGCCGCGCTCGCTTTGATTCCAGACGGTGGCGCATAGCTATCGCCCGCCGCAGCGCCGCCAACGTCACTTTGAGTCCGTCGAGATGGGCTTGATGCTTTGCCTTGAAAGAAGTCGCGACCGCGCCTCCGCCAGCCCTCCACTTCATTGGTGGATCTATTTGCTGCGACCGTGAGCAATGCCCCGGCAAGCGTTTCCATATCAAGGGTATCTGCACCTGTTATCGTCACCAGTTCGCCAAGTTGCCGAACCTTGCGTTCCTTGAGCAGCTTGGCCTTGTCGTTCAGTGCTTTCAATTCCGAATCATAATCGCGGGGTTTACGCATCATCTTCACTCCAATTTGCCGATTTCAAATCCTCTCTGAAGCATTGGTTAGTGACGAGCGCGGCCATTTCAAATAGCGCGGAACACTGTGACACAAGCTGATCCCGAAACTTATGAAATAGGGTGAGGGCGCGCTTATACGTCGTGCCGACGTGCTTTTTATAGTGTAGCTGGATTGCCGTCATGGCGATCTATCATTTCTCGGCAAAAGTCATTTCCCGCGCCAGCGGATCAAGTGCGGTGGCGTCCGCTGCCTATCGTTCCGCCGAGCGGCTGCACGATCAGCGGCTTGATCGTCATCACGACTTCACCAACAAATCGGGCGTTGTTCATTCGGAAATCATGTTGCCCCAAGGCGCAGCCGAACGGCTCGGAGATCGCTCTACCCTATGGAATGAAGTTGAAGCGGTGGAAGTGCGCAAGGACGCACAATTGGCGCGCGAGGTCGAGTTCGCCATCCCGCGTGAAATGACCCAGCAGCAGGGTATCGCGCTTGCACGGGATTTTGTGCAACGCGAATTCGTTGATCGCGGGATGATCGCCGATTTGAATGTCCACTGGGATGTTGGCGCAGACGGCCTTTCCAAGCCCCACGCCCATGTCATGCTGACGATGCGCACGGTGGATGATGACGGTTTTGGCGCGAAGGAGCGCGACTGGAACCGCACCGATCTTTTGCAGGATTGGCGCGAACGGTGGGAGGGGCATGTCAACGAGCGGCTGGCCGCGCTCGATATTGATGTGCGGATTGATCACCGCAGCCTTGAGGCACAGGGGATTGACCTTGAACCCCAGAACAAAATCGGTGCCGCCGCTTCGCGCCGATTGGAGCAAGGACTTGATGCCGAACGCGCCGAGGAGCATCGCGCGATTGCGCGGGCCAATGGCGAGAAGTTGCTCGCCCATCCCGAAATCGCGCTCGACGCGATCACGCACAACCAAGCGACGTTTACCAGCCGCGACCTTGCAAAGTTTGTGCATCGCCATTCTGATGACAAGGAGCAGTTCGATGCGGTGATGCGCGAGGTGAAAACATCGCCCGAACTTGTCATGCTCGGCAAGGACGGGCGCGGCGAAGATCGCTTCACCAGCCGCGATATGATTGCGGTTGAAGCACGGCTTGACCGGGCATCGGATATGATGGCGGGGCGGCGGCAGCATCGCGTTCCCGAGCGAATGAAAGAACACGCTTTGCAATCCGCGCAAGCGCGCGGGCTATCATTGTCCGATGAACAGCGCACAGCGTTTAATCGCATTACCGACGGGCGCGATCTCGCTAATGTTGTTGGCTATGCGGGCACTGGCAAATCGGCGATGCTTGGCGTTGCCCGTGAGGCTTGGGAGCAAGGCGGTTACACTGTTCGCGGTATCGCGCTTTCGGGCATAGCGGCGGAGAATCTGGAAGCCGGTTCCGCCATCCCGTCGCGCACAATTGCCAGCATCGAACATGGCTGGGCGCAGGAGCGCGACTTGCTGACTTCGCGCGATGTGCTGGTGATTGACGAGGCAGGCATGATCGGATCACGCCAGTTGGAGCGAGTGCTGTCCCATGCGGAAAGTGCCGGGGCCAAGGTCGTGATGGTGGGCGACCCCGAACAATTGCAAGCGATTGAAGCGGGCGCGGCCTTCCGCTCGCTTGCCGAGCGGCATGGCGCGATGGAGATCACCGACATTCGCCGTCAGCTTGAAGACTGGCAGCGCGATGCGACGCGTCACTTGGCGACAGGCCGGACGGCGTCGGCGATCCAAGCCTATGCCGAGCGCGATATGGTCCATGCCGCCGAGACCCGCGAACTGGCCCGCGAAGGCTTGATCGACACCTGGGATCGCGAGCGCATCGCCGCGCCCGATCAATCGCGGATGATCCTCACCCACACCAATGCCGAAGTCCGTGACCTCAATGAACTGGCGCGCGATCGATTACGCGAAGCTGGCAATTTGGGCGAAAACGTGAAGATCAAGGCCGAGCGCGGCGACCGCGATTTCGCAACAGGCGACCGGATCATGTTCCTCAAAAATGATCGGGGGCTGGGTGTGAAGAATGGAAGCCTTGGCGCAGTCGAGAAGGTTGCGCCCGACCGGATGACCGTAAGGCTCGATAGCGGGCCGAGCATATCGTTCGACACCAAAGATTATGCCCATGTCGATCATGGCTATGCCGCGACAATCCACAAATCGCAGGGTGTGACCGTTGACCGCACCCATGTTCTGGCAACGCCGGGGCTTGATTGCCATTCAGCCTATGTTGCGCTGTCGCGTCACCGTGACGGAGTGCAGCTTCATTATGGCCGCGATGATTTTACCGATACCGGCAAGCTCGTTCGCACCCTGTCGCGCGAGCGCGCCAAGGATATGGCGTCGGATTATGCACCCGAAAAGGCGTTCCAGCAGCGGCGCGGGATTGACGCGCCGGAACGCGAGATTGCCGCACCCGCACCGCAAAGGGCGCGCGGCATCTTTGATGGCTTCAATCCCAAGCCGTTCATTTCCGAGAGTATCGCGCCAACACATCAGGCCGCGCCAGCAGCCCATTTGGGCAGAGCAGTTGAGCGATATGCCCGCGCCATAACAGAAGCCCAACATACGCGGGAGCGTGGCGTGTCGTTGCTCCCGCACCAACGCGCCGCAATCAGTAAGTCGTTCGGCGCACTTGATCTGGCGAAGCCCGGAGCCGCGATGAATGCGCGCGATGCCTTTGAACATCAACCTGGCCTTGTCAGCGAAGCTGCCAATGGCCGCACAGCCACGACGATCCGGGCCATGCAGCTCGAAGCCGAAATTAAGACCAATCCTGCGATGCGCGCCGACCGCTTCGTCGAACGCTGGCAATCATTGCACCGGCAAAAGCTGCAACTCGACAGATCGGGCGACGTCGCAGGTGCAAAACGAATCACAGAACATATGGCGGGCTATGCCAAAGGCCTCGAACGCGACCCGCAGATCGAATCCTTGCTGCGCAATCGCACCCGCGAACTCGGCATCGGCGGATCATCTGGTTCCAATCTGTCGCACGATCTTGCGGACTCGCTTGGTCTGCGCCGAGTGAGAGACCTTGGAATCAGTATGTAATGGAATTAACCGATGGCCGATGGTGAACTTGTGCATGACCCCGCTGCTCTTGCCTTTGAAGGGATAGGGGCAGAAGTGAAATTGCTGCGCCTTGCTGTGCAGGCGTTTACCGCCGAGAAAACCCAAATCGCTATTCCCGATTATTCGGAAACATTGACTGAAATCGTTGCGCGTCTCGACGAGCAGCACGGCACTTTTCAGAAGATCATGGAACGGCCAGCGATGCAGCAAAGCGCGCAGGATATTGCCGCGCACATTGTCTCTGAGGGCAAGCTCGCGCGGGCCGATGAATCGCTCGCCTTGGAGCGCGCGCGCGTGGCATTGGTAGATTCCAGCAAAGCCATCATCGCGCGGGTGAACAGTGCATGGGATCGCGATGTTCAAAAGAAGTGGGGGTTAGGGATTGCGGCAGGCATTGCTGCAACATTTACCGTGATCGGTGCAGCAGCCCCCGGCATAGTTGACCGGCTGGTTCCGACCGATTGGCGGTGGCCAGAGCTTCGCGCGGCATCCAGCCTTGGGATGGGCTTGTCGGAGGCTGGGCTTCATCTGATTTCGATTGATGGCTCCGAGCAAGGCGCAAGACTGCGATGGTCGCACCGCATCATCGACGACAATATCGAAACCTTGAAACAGTGCGAAACGAAAGCGGCGAAGGCTAAATCTTCGAAGCAATGCACTCTTTCGGTAACACCTCCGTCCAAAGGACCATGACCAATATCATTTTGGCTTACTGTGTTTGCGCTGCCTGACGGCGACCAGCTCTATGCGCTTGGCGCACCAAGCCTGTAGTCTTGGCCGTTCCGGTAACAATCAGGAGCGTTGGGTGATGAGCGGGATTTTCTAGGGTCGCACTCTTTCCCGCGCTTCGCGCTTCTTGAGGGTGCGGCGTCTTTGGGCTGACCCGCTGGCACTCTCGCCTCTGTCCTTGCCGGTCGGTCGGCGGGCGCGCGTTCGCAATGACTCGCGGCGCTGCCCCTTCGGGTCAACAGCCTTGTCCCCGCTTCGCTTGCCGCCACACCGTCCGTCTGCGTCGCGCCGTTGCAAGGGGGCCGTTCTTGTGCCGCGTTGCGGCGGAGGGTGGCTGACGCCCCCGTTTCTTGTTTAGTCGTGAACGCCAAGGGCTTTGCCCTCTCGTTTCCCAAAGCAGAATAGTTGCCCCCGTGTGGCGGGCTTCGCCCGCTGGCCCGCGCCAGGGCAACGATTCAGCTTTCCCTCCCCCTCCCATCCTCGCCGGAAGGCAGGCCGCATGTCGCAGAGCAATGCGGCTTTCAGCCCAAGAGGAGGCAGAAAATGTGTGATTTGCAATTGATGTATCGTGAGTGCGGGGCCGAGACCCGCGACGATTACTTGCGCGATTTGGCGAACGAGAACGGCTTGCCGCTTGCCTGTGTGCGGCGGATTGCCGACCGGCTTGGCGAGCGTGAGGATTTCGGGGCGCTTGTTCTGATTTGCGAAACGCGCGCGGCGCGCAGCGCCAATCCTACACGGGGGCGGGTGCAATGAGCGCCGCTATTCTCTCCCGCGCTGAACAGATTGCACGGCTCAATGACCGGGCGCGGCAGGCGATGGGGCTTGCATGTGTTACTGTTGCGACCGAGGGCTTTCGGGCGTTGCCTCCAAGCGATCAATCGCGGGTGCGCGAGTTGATTGAGACGTTCGACGCCTTCTCGCCGGACAATGATCCTTACGGCGAGCGGGACTTTGGCGCGATCTATCAGGATAGCGAAGGCTGCTGGACAACCACGCGACCCGCACAGCGCCGCGAAACTATATTGTGGAAGATCGACGCCTATGACCGCGATTTGTGCTTTGGCAGCGAAAACCCCGCCGACCCCGCCGTTACGCGCCGCGTCCTGACCATCATGCTGGCGGAGGAATATTGATGGAATATGAGGTTTTCCCTCAATTCGGGAACGGATTTCGTTCGAAGAGAAAGCCAGCGGCAATGATTGCGTCTGCCAAATCAGGGAAATATCGGTACTCGATAACCAGCGCATCGCCCGCCCATGTTGCATCTGGCGTGGCATGGGCATTCGTCATTCTATCGGCAGCAATAGTGCTATATTATCGCGATGGAAAGAAGATTGCTCTGACACAAACAAAAAAGCGAGGCCGTAGCCTCGCCCTTATTTGGTGCAATCAAGTTGCTTGTTAACAACCGGACTACGATTTCTGAAGTTTTCATGTTGCGGCGTTTTCTTTGGGCTGTCAATCTCTGACTGAAAATTTGACTCGGAAAGATTCCCCATGCCAACACGTCTCGGCTTAGACATCGGAACAAACAGTATCGGCTGGTGCCTCTATGATGGCGATTGCATTCGCGACATTGGTGTTCGGATTTTTTCCGATGGGCGTGAGCCATCGAAAGGAGGAATGCCCGGTGCATCTTTGGCAGTTACGAGGCGGGTTGCCCGTGCCATGCGCAGGCGGCGGGATCGATTTATCGGGCGGCGTTCAGCGTTATTTGACGCCCTCGTCACCTACGGCCTCATGCCCGATGAGGATGCTGCGGCAAAAGCGATAGAGATAGAAGACCCTTATGTTTTGAGGGCAATGGCCCTTGATATTGCACTAACGCCCTATCAATTTGGCCGAGCCTTGTTCCATCTGAACCAGCGGCGTGGTTTCAAATCCAACCGCAAGACTGACCGTGCCTCCGCAGACCCCACCGCCGGAAAAATTGCGCCCGCCACAAAAGCTTTGGATGCAGCGATGACTGATGCGAAGGCGAGAACGCTTGGCGAATTTTTGCACGGTCTTGATACCAAACGTGTGCGGATGCGCGACGACGGCGAGGGATATGATTTCTACCCTGATCGCCGCCACTATGAGGATGAATTTGCCAAAATCTGGGAAGCCCAGTCAAAGCATCATCCCGATGTTGTAACGGAGGTTGCCCGCGTTGCCATCCATCGCATCATCTTTTTTCAGCGAGAGTTGAAAGTGCAGGTCGTAGGCGTTTGCACCTTTGCAGGGCTTAATGGTGTTCCCGCCGATGAGCGCCGCCTGCCCAAGGCGCACCCCTTGTTTCAAAGGCGTCGCCTTTATGAGGAGGTCAACCACCTGCGTATTTGCCGCGCAGGCGAAGCCGACCGGGTTTTGACGCTGGACGAACGCAACGCACTCATTCTCAAGCTCAAAAGCAAAAAGACGGTAGCATTCAAAACACTCGGTAAAACGATCAAATTGCGCGATGGCGAGCGTTTCAACAAGGAAGGGGAGAACCGCAAGGATTTGACCGGCGACGAAATCAACGCCGAAATGTCAGCAAAGATCAGGTTTGGGAGCCGCTGGCCACATTTCAGTGCCGACGAACAATGGACCATCCTTGACCGACTCATTGAAGAGCAAAGCCCCGAAACTCTGCATGAGTGGCTGACCAGCACATACGGTCTCGACGATGAAGCGGCACAAGCAGTTGCAGCCGCAAAGTTGCCCGATGGGCATGGCCGAATGGGTAAAACAGCGACGGCGGCAATTCTCGCTGAATTAGAAAAAAGCGTTTGCTCCTATGCCGAAGCAGCGGATGCAGCGGGTTTTCATCACAGTGATTTTCGCACAGGCGAAGCCTTGCCTGATCTTCCCTATTATGGGGAATTGCTCTCCCAAGATATTCCACCGGGTTCGCTCGATCCAGCAGAAGAAAATGATGAAGTGCGCTGGGGCAAGATCACAAACCCAACGGTGCATATCGGCCTCAATCAGCTTCGCAAATTGGTCAATGCGATCATCCGCGTTCATGGGCGGCCCGACCAGATTGTTGTTGAGCTTGCCCGCGAATTGAAACTCAATGAAAAGCAAAAGAAAGATTATAACAAGCAATTGGGTGAAAATACTCGCGCTGCCAAGGCAAGGGGCGACCTGCTTACCTCAATGGGGCAGAGCGACAACGGCGGTAACCGGATGCTGGTTCGGTTGTGGCATGATCTCAATCCCGACAATGTGCTTGATCGCCGCTGCCCCTATTGCGGGGAGCCTATCAGCGCCCAGATGTTGATGAACGGCAGCGTCGATATTGACCATATAATTCCCTACTCGCGCAGCTTCGATGACGGTGCCTCAAACAAGGTTGTCGTGCACCAGAACTGCAACCGGCAGAAGGGCAATAAAACGCCGTGGGAGTGGCGGGGCGACACAGTTCATTGGCCGATTATTGCCGATCAAGTGGCGCGGCTGCATAAATCCAAACAATGGCGTTTCGCCCCGGATGCAATGGAACGGGTTGAAAAAGACGGCGGTTTCATCGCGCGACAATTGACTGACACCCAATATCTGTCGCGGTTGGCAGGCAAATATCTGGCGCGCCTATATCCCAGCAAAGAGGAGGGGCGTGTGTATGTCATCCCCGGACGGATGACCGCGATGTTGCGGCGGCTTTGGGGTTTGAATGACATATTGAACGATCATAACTATGTCGAAAACCGTCACAGCAACGCGCCAAAGAACCGCCTTGACCATCGTCACCACGCTATTGATGCGGCAGTTATTGGAGTGACCACGCAAGGCTTGCTCCAAATGATTGCAAAGGCGGCTGGACGTGCCGAGGATCAAAATCTCGACAAGCTGTTTGAAGGGTTGGAGCAGCCTTGGGAGGGTTTTCGTGACGAGCTTCGCCAGAAGTTGGGGTCCGTCACCGTCAGCCATAAAGCCGACCACGGACGCCGCGCTAT
>JBDTLS010000040.1:0-15826 GCA_039934655.1 Sphingobium sp. | reverse complement strand
GAGTTCGGCTTGCAGCGCGGTCTGACGTGTCTGAACGCTGTCGAGCGTAGCTTTGTACGTCACCTGCATTTGCGAAACGGCAGTGGTAAACGCGGCCGTCTTGTTCAGCGCTTCTTGCTGATCGACCACGGCAATGCCCTGTTTCGACTGGGCGGAGGCAGGCGTGGCGGCCATCGCCAACACGGTTGCGGGGGCGGAAGCCAACGCAATTGCTTTGAAAATCATCTTCATCAGAATTGAGTCCCTATATTGAAAGTAATGAGTTTAGTGTCGTCACCCTTAACCTTGAGCAACGCCTTTGCGATATCGATGCGGAACGGGCCGAAGGGCGAATTCCAGTTGACGCCGAAGCCGACGGAGACGCGGGGCTTGAGCGTATTGCCGACGAAATCTTCAGTAAAACCCGTGTTATTTAGATACGTTACGGTCGAACCGGGTACCGTCGTGCAAGTACCCAAACCAGTCGCGTTGGCCGTGGTAGTTATCGGGGTTGGGCCAGTGGTCGTAACGGAGCAATAGCCATTGAATATGCCGGTACCATTCACCAGCCCCGGATTACGTACGCCAGCCACCGCGCCCGCATCAACGAAAACAGACGGACGCAAACCTAGTTCACGTGCACCAGTGCCCAACGGAATTTGCACTTCTGCATGGGCGAGATAATAATATTTTCCTCCGAGTGCATCATTATTATTCTGGTTACTTGTACCGGACGCAACACCGTTTTGGTCCACGGTAAAACGACGCACCCGCGGACCGACACCGCGAATATCAAAGCCCCGCAATTGCGGTTCGCCCAAGAAAAAGCGGTCAGTCAAACGCACATTTCCACCGCTTTCCAGCGAAAGAATATAGCCCGCCTCACCAGTCAGCGCCAAAACGAAGCCACTGCCCATCGAGAAATATTTGCCCGCATCGAGGCGGGTACGAACATAGCGGACGCTGCCGCCCAATCCCGCGAAATCCTGACTGAGCGAGACATTATAGCCGCGAGTTGGACGCAAGCGATTGTCACGCTTGTCAAAAATCAGCGAGTAGCCGATCGACGATGTGGTGCGTTTGCCGATTGCCTCGCACAGATAGCGACCCGATATTATGGCATCGCAGGTGTCACCGGGATTGTTGCCCCGAATGCCGTCGTTATTGCTATCTGTGTAATAGGTCGGCTTGTCCAATGTCACATTATCAAGATTGAGACTGTAACGCAGCGCAAGCGACATATATTCCGTCAACGGCACGCCGGAACGGATCTGGAAACCCGTCGTCGTCTGCTGATAGGTGGTGTTGCGATTGCCATTCTGAAGATAATTGAAGCTGTTGAGGTCACGGCGATAGATGTCGCCGCCGAGCGCGATATTCTTGTCGAACAGATAAGGCTCGGTAAAGCCGAGGTTCACTGACTTGGAATAGTTGGAATAATTGACGCTGGCACTCAGTTCCTGGCCCTTGCCACGGAAATTATGCTGGGTGATCGACGCCGAAATGATGAATTTTTCAAGGCTGGAGAAGCCCGCCGAGAGCGACAATTCGCCGGTCGACTTTTCCTCGACATTAGTTTCGAGGATAATGCGGTCGGGCGTCGAGCCGGGCTTTTGCTCGATTTCCAGCTTGTCCTGGAAAAAGCCGAGCGACGCGATCCGGTCCTTGGAGCGTTTGACCTGCACGCTGTTGAAGGCATCGCCCTCGTTCAGCCGGAATTCTCGGCGGATCACCTTGTCCTGCGTCAGCGTGTTGCCGTTGATGTCCACCCGTTCCACATAAACGCGAGGCGCGTCGCTGATCTGGAACGTGATACCCATCGTAAGGGTATCCTTGTCGCGCTGGAAATCGGGCTGCACATTGGCGAACGCATAGCCGAACAGGCCCGCCGTCTCGTTCAGCAGATCGACCGTGTCCTCAACCTTGCTGGCGTTATACCAGTCGCCCTTGTGCATCGTCAGCATGTTGGTCAGCTTGTCGCCATCGAGATCGCGGATCTCGCTCTTGACGTTGACGTTGCCGAATTTGTACCGCTGGCCTTCTTCCACCACATAAGTGATGATGAAATCCTGCTTGTCCGGCGTCAGTTCGGCCACCGCAGAAATCACACGAAAATCAGCATAGCCCTGCGTCAGATAATATTGACGCAATTTTTGCTGGTCATAGGCCAGACGATCGGGATCGTAACTGGTGCCCGACGAGAACAGGCGGAACCAGCGCGAGGCCTTGGTCGCCATCTCGCCCTGCAACTTGCTGTCCGAAAACTTGTCATTGCCGATGATGTTGATCTGGCGGACCTTCGATTTCGGCCCTTCGGTGATTTCGAACACGATATCGACGCGGTTCTGATCCAGTTGGACCATTTTAGGCTCAACGGTCGCGGCAAAGCGCCCCTGGCGGCGGTACAGCTCGATAATGCGGGCGACGTCGGCGCGCACCTTGGACCGCGTATAAATCTGGCGCGGGGCGAGCTTGATCTCCGGCTTGATCTTTTCTTCCTTCACCCGCTTGTTGCCTTCAAGCACGATGCGGTTGATGACCGGATTTTCCTTGATGGTGATGGTCAACACGCCATTATCATCGCGGATCTGCACATCGGCAAACAGCTCGGTTTCATACAGATCGCGCAGCGCGCTATCGAGGCTTTCGCGGGTATAGGCACTGCCGACGCGCAGCTTGGTGTAGGAAAGGACCGTATCCGGCTCCAGGCGCTGTTGCCCCGCGACGTTGATGGCCTTGATCGTCTGGACCGGCACGGGCGCCGCGACAACCGGCGGCACAGATGGCGCGGCAGGCGCTTGCTTTGTCGCCGGAACGGCTGGCGCTTTCGCCAGCGCAGGTGCGCCGAGGCCACCCAATACGCTGCCGGCCAGCAGGACTGACACCATCGGGCTTTTTATTTTGGCTGTATTAGTCGCTGTCACCCGAAACTACCCTTTTTCAAAACCATCCGCCCACCGGGCCTCAATATCTCGTTCACCCCACGGCGCGCGCAAGCATCCCTGCCCCAAGCGCGTCAGCCGATCAAGCCGCTCAGGCTTTTCCACAGACCAAAGGAACCCAAATCATTAAATGTCACGAACAACATCATCGTCAGCAACAGCAGCAGGCCAGAACGAAACGCCCAGTCCTGCATCACCGGGCTGACCGGTCGTCGCTGCAACGCCTCGATCCCGTAAAAAAGCAAATGTCCGCCATCGAGCATCGGGATTGGCAACAGGTTGATGAACCCCAAGTTAATCGAGATCAACGCCATCAGGAATATGAACGTCTCTGGCCCCATATACGCCGCCTGGCCCGAAATATCCGCAATCTTGAGCGGTCCGCCGAGTTCCTTGATCGACCGCCTGCCAGTTATAACCTGCCCAAGCCCATCCATCGCCGTGCGCGTCAGCTCGACGGCATGGCGCGCGCCAATGATGGGCGCTTCCCACAGCTCCACCGGGCGCAAAGTGATCGGTCCCGAACCCACGCCCAATTGGCCGATGCGGAAAACATTGCCGAACCGATCGGTTTCGGTTCGCGTACCGGCAGCGATCGTCAGATCAAGCTCAGCGCCCTTGCGATCGATGACATAAGCGAGCGGTTCGGCCGGGCGCAGGCTGACGATAGCGGAAATATCAGCGAAACTCTCGATATTCCTGCCCATGATGCTGACGATGCGGTCGCCCACGCGCAATCCCGCGCTCTGGGCAGCAGACTGCGGCGCGACCTTGCCGATCACCGGCGGGCTTTCCATATCGCCGCGCACATAGGCAAGGCCACCGAGCAGCACCACGGCAAACACCAGATTGATGACCGGCCCCGCCGCGACAATCGCCGCGCGCTGCCACAATGGCTTGGCGGGGAAGCTCTTGGCACGCTCCGCTGCGGGCAATTCGAGCCACGCCGGGTCGCTCTGACTCGCGGCATTCATATCGCCCATGAACTTGACGTAACCGCCCAGCGGCAACAACGCGATGCGCCAGCGTGTGCCGCGCCGGTCAACCCAGCCGAATAATTCCGGACCAAAGCCGATCGAAAAGACTTCCGCCTTCACACCACACCAGCGGGCGACGAGATAATGCCCCATTTCGTGCACGAACACGAGGGGGCCAATGACCCCGACAAAGGCCAGGACAGTTAGCAGCAGGCCGGGAGATCCACTCAAATCTGCACTCTTTCACTCAATCGCCGGGCTTGTGTGCGCGCCGCACGGTCTGCATCCATCACATCGTCGATTGTTATCGCTTGCGCCCCCCTATAGCCGGAGAGGCACGCATCAACAATGGCTGGAATTTCAAGAAAGCCGATCCGTGCTTCAAGAAAGGCAGCGACCGCAATTTCGTTGGCAGCGTTGAGAACGGCGGGCAATGCGCCGCCCGCTTCCCCCGCCTGCCGCGCCAGCCGGAGGGCAGGAAAACGCGCCTCATCCGGCGCTTCAAAATCAAGTGTGCCAATCGTCGCAAGATTCAGCGGAACGCAGGGCGTTTCCATCCGCTGTGGCCAGGCCAGCGTGTGCGCGATCGGAATGCGCATGTCGGGCGAACCGAGCTGCGCCAGCGTCGAGCGGTCGCGATATTCGACGAGGCTGTGGATTACCGACTGCGGGTGGACCAGGATGTCGATGTTTTCAAGGCCGATCGGGAACAGATGCCCTGCCTCGATCAGCTCCAACCCCTTGTTCATCATGCTCGCCGAATCGACGCTGATTTTCGTGCCCATCGACCAGTTAGGGTGCCTGACTGCCTGTGCCGGGGTGACGAGCGCCATCGCCTCACGGCTCATCGTTCGGAACGGGCCTCCGCTCGCGGTCAGCGTGATGCGGCGCACATCGGCGATGTCGCTACCCGCGAGGCACTGGAATATCGCATTATGCTCGCTGTCGACCGGCAAGATCGTCGCGCCGGAACGGTGCGCAGCGTCCATCATCAGCGCGCCCGCCGTCACCAGCGATTCCTTGTTGGCGAGCGCCACCGTCTTGCCAGCTTCGAGCGCGGCGAGCGTCGGCGCAAGCCCCGCGCACCCGACAATTGCCGCCATCGTCCAGTCCGCGCCCAGCCGCGCGACATCGACCAGCGCGGCTTCCCCGGCCGCCGCCTCAATACCGCTGCCCAAAAGCGCGTCCCGCAGGTCCGTATAAAGCGCCTCATCCGCGATCACGGCGATTTTGGCGTGGTGGAATCGCGCGGCCTGCGCCAGTGCCGACACGTCGCGATGGGCGGTCAGCGCGAGCACATCATAAGCGTCCGGCGACCGCGCCACCAGATCAAGCGTCGAAGCGCCCACCGACCCGGTCGCGCCGAAAATCGAGATGGTGCGGGTGGCGGTCATAGCATCCTGATCCATAATAACCCGCCTGCTATGATCGCGACGGGTAGCAATCCATCCACCCGATCAAATAAGCCGCCATGACCGGGGATCAGTGCTCCGCTGTCCTTTACGCCGGCACGTCTTTTCATCCAGCTCTCGAAGAAATCTCCGCTTTGAGCGACAATCGCCAAAATCGCTCCAGCCAGTAACGCAGCCAGCAGAAGCCAGGGTTTCTGGGCAATTATTTGCAGATTGTTTCCTTTCCCTCCCAGCCCGCTCAAAGCGTAGGCTAACATCAATAAGCTCGAGGTCATCACCAGCCCAGCACCAAGGATTGCGCCGCCCAGTCCCGCCCAAGTTTTTGACGGACTGATCGCTGGCGCAATTTTTGGGCCACCAATCGCGCGGCCTGCAAAATAGGCCCCTGTATCAATTGCGATGACGGTAAATACCACCAACCAGCGCAACCCGGTATCGATCATTACCAGCCCGAGACATGCAAGACCGATATATAGCACTCCGCCAGTCATCCAGATCGCCCGTCCGGTTACGTTCGGGCTAATCCGCCGCACCAGTCCCCAAAACTCCCACAAGACACCAAGGCCGACCACGATCACCAGCGCAGTAAATAGCCAGCCCCCCCGCCACAAAGCGACCCCCGCCACCGCGATCATCACCGCCGCCGACATCATTCGCACTTTCAGATCAGATTTTGGCAGATCAGACTTTGGCAAATCGGATTTTGCGCTTGGCGGGTTTGTGGGCGTGGTAATGTCGGGATCAACCATGTTTACAGGCCGCCAAAGCGGCGCTCGCGCAGTTTGAAGCTGGCGAGCGCATCGGCCAGTGATCCCGCATCAAAATCCGGCCAGAGCGTGTCTGTGAAATACAGCTCAGCGTAGGCGGCCTGCCACAGCAGGAAATTCGACAGGCGATGCTCCCCCGATGTACGGATCAACAAGTCCAGTGGCGGTAGATCGGCGGTGTACATTTCCGCATCGATCCGCGCCGCGTCGATATCCTCCGGCGCGATCTCTCCTGTCGCGATCTGTTTGCCCAGCGATTGCACCGCGCGCAGAATTTCGTCCTGTGCGCCATAATTAAGCGCAATCGCCAAAGTGGCGTTGCCATTGTTCGCAGTGCGCGCGACCGCTTCCTCAATCATCGTCACAAGTTGCGGGGCCAGTGCTTTGTAATTACCGATTATTTTGAGCCGAATGCCGTTGGCATGTAATTCATCCACGTCCGATTCGATAAAGCGACGCAGCAGGCCCATCAGGTCCGAAACCTCGTCGGCAGGACGCTTCCAGTTTTCCGACGAGAACGCATAAATGGTCAGGCATTCGATGCCCAGATCGAGCGCAGCTTGTGCGACGCGTCGCACCGCCTCCACCCCGGCGCGATGCCCGGCGAGACGCGGCAACAGGCGCTTTTTGGCCCAGCGTCCATTGCCATCCATGATGATGGCGACGTGGCGCGCTTCATGGTCCTGCGCGTGCCGGGGAATCCCGGACTTTGCCCTGGTGGCCATAGCGCGCTACGCTCCTGCTGCGCGCTTATTGGCCAAGGATTTCTTTTTCCTTGGCCGCGACAACCGCATCGATATCCGCGATGCTGCTGTCAGTAACCTTCTGCACCTCGGTTTCCATGCGCTTGCGTTCATCCTCGCTGATTTCGCCCTTCTTTTCGTCGGTTTTCAGGCTATCCATACCATCACGGCGGACATTGCGCACGGCAACGCGCGCTTTTTCCGCATATTGCCCGGCGAGCTTGGCCAGTTCCTTGCGCCGTTCCTCGGTCAGATCAGGGATGGGCAAGCGCAGTGTCGTGCCATCGACAATCGGGTTGAGGCCTAGGCCTGCCGAGCGGATTGCCTTGTCGACAGGCGTGACGTTGCTCTTGTCCCACACCTGGACCGAAATCATGCGCGGTTCCGGCACGGATACGGTCGCAACCTGATTAAGCGGCATATGCGCGCCATACACCTCGACAGTGACGGGATCGAGCAAAGCAATATTGGCGCGCCCGGTACGCAGACCGGACAGGTCGCCCTTCAGCGATTCCAGCGCGCCCTTCATGCGGCGTTCCAGATCGGCTTTGTCATATTGGGGCATATATGTTCTTCCTTGTCCCGTTACTTCGCATTGCCGACAATAGTGGCGGTTCCATAACCACCGAGTACCTGCGTCAGGTTACCCGTTTCGCGGATATTGAAAACCACAATCGGAATATTATTTTCGCGACACAGCGCGACCGCGCTTGCGTCCATGACCTTAAGATTATCATTCAAGACCCGGTCAAAACTGACTGAATCATAACGCTTTGCGTCCGCAACCTTCTTGGGGTCGGCATCATAGACGCCATCGACGCTCGTGCCCTTGAACAAAGCATCGCAGCCCATTTCGGCAGCGCGCAGCGCCGCCGCAGTGTCGGTCGTGAAGAACGGATTGCCGGTGCCCGCCGCGAAAATGACGATGCGTCCCTTTTCCATATGGCGCACCGCACGACGGCGAATATAAGGTTCGCACACGGTCGCCATCGGAATGGCCGATTGCACCCGCGTTTCGATGCCCATGCGTTCGAGCGCGTTCTGCACCGCGAGCGCATTCATGACGGTAGCCAGCATCCCCATATAATCGGCGCTGGTGCGATCAAAACCCTTGGCAGCGGCCGCCAGCCCGCGAAAGATGTTGCCGCCGCCCACAACCATACAGATTTCAAAGCCATCCTGACGCGCCGCCGCGACTTCGCCCGCCACCCGATCGACCGTGGCCGGGTCGATACCGAACTGCCCATCTCCCATCAGCACTTCGCCAGACAGCTTCAACAGGATACGTTTAAAACGGGGTCGCGACATACAGGACAGAATCCGCCAAGTGACATGGAAATGGCGCGCACCCTAAACCATTTTCGTGTTGGGCGTAAACGCCCAACAATCAGGAAAATGGTTAGAACAAATAAAGAAGCATTTTCAGGCGGAAAACCGGTTCCCACTTTTCCTGAAAATGCTTCTGCAGGAGCGCGCCATTGTGCCAAGCGCCCAAGAGCGCCTAATTCAACTAGAACGATTTCCAGTCAGATGGCATCATCTGACGATTAAGAAATCGTGGTAAAGCAAAAACATAGCGCGGCCAATCTGACTCAATCAGATCGCAAGCCGCGCTAATATGTCCGGGTCAAACGCCCGCAGCCGCCGCTACTTCTGCTGCAAAATCGCTTTCTTCCTTCTCAATGCCTTCGCCGAGCTGGAAACGAACATAGCTCTTAAGCGCAATCGATGCGCCCGCGTCCTTCGCAGCTTTCGCCACGACATCGGCAACCGGTGTTTTATTGTCCATCACGAACAACTGGCTGAGCAGCGCATTTTCCTTGGCGAACTTGGCCACCGCTCCGTCAACCATCTTGGCGATGATATCAGCAGGCTTGCCCGATTCGCTAGCCTTATCAGCGGCAATCGCGCGCTCGCGCTCCAGCAGTTCAGGGTCGATATCGCCTGCCGAAAGGGCCAGCGGGAATGCGGCCGCGATGTGCATCGCGATCTGCTTGCCGAGTGGCTTCATGACGTCTTCCGCCGCATCTCCTTCGAGCGCGACCAGCACGCCGATCTTGCCAAGGCCCGGCGCGGCGGCGTTATGGACATAATCCACGACGACGCCCTTATCGACCGAAACATGGCCGACGCGGCGCAGCGTTTGGTTCTCACCGATTGTCGCAATGTTCGCGACCAGCTTTTCGCCGATCGTGCCACCTGCGGGGTGCGCAGCAGCGCCGAGGGCTTCGGCATCAGCTGCGGCTGTGCTGAGCGCTACGCCCGCCACGGTCCGCACGAAGTCCTGGAACTGATCGTTCTTGGCGACGAAATCGGTTTCGCTGTTGACCTCAACGGCCACGCCCTTGAAGCCTTCGACCGCAACGCCGA
The DNA here is from genome assembly GCA_039934655.1 of Sphingobium sp. Taxonomy (GTDB): domain Bacteria; phylum Pseudomonadota; class Alphaproteobacteria; order Sphingomonadales; family Sphingomonadaceae; genus Sphingobium. The sequence goes on along the minus strand of JBDTLS010000040.1, from coordinate 6,636 downwards.
CCAGACCTTCAGCAGCCGTGCGGCTCGATTTCTTCTGGGCGGCGGCCAGTCCCTTGGCGCGCAGCCAATCAACCGCAGCTTCCATATCGCCAGCGGATTCGGTCAGCGCCTTTTTGCAATCCATCATGCCCGCGCCCGAACGGTCGCGCAGTTCCTTGACAGCAGCAGCGGTAATGTCAGCCATCGTGATTTCCTTCATGTATGTCGTTTTAATATGCGGGCGGGCGCCTTTTCGGATTTTCCAAAAAAGCGCCCTGCCCTGCGTGTATTCCACTAATGCGTAGAGAGCTTAGGCCTCGGCGGCGACAGCTTCTTCGGCTGGCGGCACGTCAAGCGCACCGATATCAACACCGGCGGCTTCCTGCGCACCGCGATTGCCGCGGGTCGATGCGGTTGCGATCGCATCGCAGTAGAGGCGGATCGCGCGGCTGGCGTCGTCGTTGGCCGGAACCGGGAATGCGATGCCCGACGGATCAACATTCGAATCGAGGATCGCGACGACGGGAATACCCAGCGTGTTGGCTTCCTTGATCGCTAGCTCTTCCTTGTTCGCGTCGATCACGAACATGACATCGGGAATGCCGCCCATGTCGCGAATGCCGCCCAGCGACAACTCCAGCTTGTCGCGTTCGCGCGTCATCTGGAGCACTTCCTTCTTGGTCAGGCCGTGGGTATCGCCCGACAGCTTTTCCTCAAGGGTCTTGAGGCGCTTGATCGACCCCGAAATCGTTTTCCAGTTGGTGAGCATGCCGCCCAGCCAGCGATGGTTGACGAAATGCTGGCCGGACTTGCGCGCGCCATCGGCAACCGCGTCCTGCGCCTGACGCTTGGTGCCGACGAACAGCACCTTGCCACCGGCAGCCACGGTCGACGACACGAAGTCGAGCGCGCGGGCAAACAGCGGAACGGTCTGGCTGAGATCAAGAATGTGCACCCCGTTGCGCTGCCCAAAGATATAGGGCTTCATGCGGGGGTTCCAGCGGTGGGACTGGTGGCCGAAATGCGCTCCGGCTTCGATCAATTGCTGCATCGTGACGACAGGTGCCGCCATAAGTATTCTCCTTCCGGTTGAGCCTCTGGGAATCTGTGACCGGGATGTTTCGAAAAACGGACCCGGCACCGGTATGTATGATTCCCATGTGGAATAGGGCCGCCGCTTAACGCTCTGTCACCCGCAAGGCAAGATAAAACGGCGCTTGACACGCGTCAATATATAGAACATATCATGAACATATGGAACAAACGACGGGTTAGGGCGTATTAACCCTGTATCACCGGCGAAGCGGTATCGGAACAAGACGAAAGGTTGCAACCTATGTATGGAATTCTCGTAGTTGCCCTGTTTAGTGGCGCGTTGGCCCTGTCGTTGGACACCTTTGCCTATATGGGCGCACTCTATCGCGACAAGGCCCTGACGGCCTTGATGGGCCAGCATCAGCCCGCAACGCAGAATTCCGATCACTCCATTTATCGCCGTGTTCGCCCGGAACGCGGCAGCATTACGCTCCGCGCCCCTTCAGGGCCGGAGCGGATTGCCTGGGTCGGCCATCGGCTTAATGCGCCGCTTGAAGCGCCGCTCTACGCTGGCGCTTAACGCGGGCGTAGCTCACCACACCAAAGGGTATCAATGCCAGATACAATAAGCTGATTGCGAGCAGCGTAACCCAAGGCGCGGTCACCAGCGCCGCCGCCATCAGCCCCGCAAGCGCGATCACTTCCAGCCGCACGTTGCGGCGCAGGCGCAAGGCCTTCCAGCTAAACGTCGCCAGATTGGAAATCATCAGGAAGGCGACGAACGCCGTCCACGGTGCCACGACATACCATGCGCGGAATATGTCCTGCTCGGTAATCAGCCAGAGATAGAGCGGCACGAAGGCAAGTCCCGCGCCAGTCGGGGCGGGAACGCCCGTCATGAAACCGGCGGATTTATGGGGTTGTTCATCCGCATCAATGGCGGCGTTGAAGCGCGCCAGCCGCAATGCACACATCAGCGCATGCGCGAGCGCGAATATCCACCCCAGCCCCGGCATGGCCGAAAGCGACCAAAGATAGAGCACAAGCGCAGGCGCAACACCGAAAGCAATGCAATCCGAGAGCGAATCAAGTTCCGCACCGAAACGGCTTTCCCCGCGCAGCAGCCGCGCGATCCGACCATCCAGCCCATCGAGCACGCCCGCCAATATGATCGACCCGACGGCCCGCTCCCACTCACCCGACATGCCATAGCGCACCCCGGTCAAGCCGAAGCATAACGCCATTGCCGTCACGGCGTTTGGCATGACCTGCCGCAAGGATATGCCCCGGCGCAAGGCGCGCGGTATCGTGCGGCGCGCCCTCATTGCAGCACGCCCGCCACCGGCGCATTTTCACCGATGCGGGCAATGATAGTTTCGCCCGCCACCGTGCGCTGACCCAGCACCACGCGCGGCGCAGTTCCGGCAGGCAGATAGATATCAACCCGGCTGCCAAAACGGATCAGGCCGATGCGTTGCCCCGCCGCCACGACATCGCCGGGCTTGATGAACGGCACGATGCGCCGCGCGACCAGGCCCGCGATCTGGGTAAAGCCGATTTTCAATCCGTCGGCACGTTCGACCACGATATGCTGCCGCTCGTTATCCTCGCTCGCCTTATCGAGATCGGCATTGATGAACTTGCCGGATATATAGACCAACGCCTTGATCGTGCCCGCAATGGGCGTGCGGTTGATATGCACGTCGAACACACTCATGAACATCGACACACGGACCATCGGCGCCTCGCCCAACCCGTCCGGCCCGGCAATCTCCCGCGGCGGAGCCACCATTTGAATCAACGTAATCAATCCGTCGGCAGGCGCGATCAGCAAATCGGGGTCTTGCGGGGTGGCCCGCACCGGATTGCGGAAAAACATGAACACCCAGATGCTCAGCCCCAGCATCAGCCAGCCAACTACGCTCCAGCCGAACAGGAAAAACAGCAATGTTATACCGAGCGCAATGCTTCCGAATTTGATGCCTTCGGGATGGATCGGCGGAAAGCGCCATTTTATGTCGGTGGGGGCCGATGGCAAAACCACGGTTGATTTGATTTCTTCATTCATGGTTCCAGCCTTTAAGGGCTCCGGCTTGCCCTGACAACGGCGCGCTCCGATTTGCGACGAATTACCTCTTCACGGAAATTTGCAAAGCCGCGAAATCTCGCGTCCGAGAGTTGAACATTGGCCAGCTTTTGCCTAGAGCGCCACTATCTCCCTAGGCGGAACCTTGGCTCCCCGCGGAAAACTGGAAAGCGAAATCATCTCCATGGCAAAAATCAAAGTCAAAAACCCGATAGTCGAAATCGACGGCGACGAAATGACCCGTATCATCTGGGAATGGATTCGCGAGCGGCTTATCAAGCCCTATCTGGATATTGACCTGAAATATTATGACCTTTCCGTCGAAAAGCGCGACGAGACCAACGACCAGATCACGGTCGATTGCGCCAAGGCGATCCAGCAATATGGTGTGGGCGTCAAATGCGCGACCATCACCCCCGACGAAGCTCGCGTTGAGGAGTTCAAGCTCAAGAAAATGTGGAAGTCGCCGAACGGGACGATCCGCAACATTCTGGGCGGCGTGGTTTTCCGCGAACCGATCGTGATCCGCAACGTGCCGCGGCTGGTGCCGGGCTGGACCGATCCGATCGTGGTTGGCCGTCACGCGTTTGGCGACCAGTATAAGGCGACCGATTTCCGTGTCCCCGGCCCCGGCAAACTGCGCCTTGTCTGGGAAGGCGACAATGGCGAGAAGATCGATGAGGAAGTGTTCCAGTTCCCCAGCTCAGGCGTCGCTATGGGCATGTACAACCTCGACGATTCAATCCGCGATTTCGCCAGGGCGAGCATGAACTATGCGCTTGATCGCAAATGGCCGCTGTATCTGTCGACAAAGAACACGATCCTCAAAGCCTATGACGGGCGGTTCAAGGATCTGTTTCAGGAAGTGTTCGATGCGGATTTCGCCGACAAGTTCAAGGCGGTCGGCATCGTTTACGAACATCGCCTGATCGATGACATGGTGGCCTCTGCCCTTAAATGGAGCGGCAAATTCGTGTGGGCGTGCAAAAACTATGATGGCGACGTGCAGTCCGACACCGTGGCGCAGGGCTTCGGTTCGCTCGGCCTGATGACATCAGTGCTGATGTCGCCCGATGGCAAGACGATAGAGGCGGAAGCCGCACATGGCACCGTCACCCGCCATTATCGTATGCACCAGCAGGGCAAGGCGACATCGACCAACCCGATTGCATCGATCTTCGCGTGGACGCAGGGTCTGTCGTTCCGGGGTAAGTTCGATGACACACCCGATGTTACGCGCTTTGCCGAAACACTGGAAAAGGTCTGTATCCAGACGGTTGAAAAAGGCGCGATGACCAAGGATCTGGCCTTGCTAATCGGCCCCGAACAGCCGTGGATGACGACCGAGCAATTCTTCGAGGCCATCCGCGCCAATCTGGAAACCGCGATGGGCGAGTGGTGATAAGCCCACTCAAGAGCAAACTGCGTTAAATCTGACACGGTTTGCTCTTGGTATTTGTCTACGCATCGTTTTAGCGAAAAACCGGTTCCCACTTTTTCGCGCGATGCTCTAACAACAAATCGTCGGCCGGTGCACCAAATGCACCGGCCGTTTTTATGTGCAGAGAAATTACAGAGCGGCCGCATCACGATTTCTTTTGGCTTTTCTTGATCCCGCCCATGACAGGGGCTGCCAAGACTGCTTTAATGCATGAATGGAAGTCAATATACAGCATAGCGGCCTGAGCGACGCCCTCGTCATATTGGGCGCGGCGGGCCTCGTCATTCCCATGTTCGCACGGTTTCGTGTCAGCCCCGTGATTGGCTTCATACTGATCGGTCTGGTGGTCGGGCCGTTCGGGCTGGGCAGCATGACAGGCCAGTATTCGTGGCTGTATTACATCACCATTTCGGAACCGCGCGGCATCGAGCCGTTTGCCGAACTTGGCATCATATTGTTGCTGTTTTCGATCGGGCTGGAACTCAGTTTCAAACGCCTATGGTCGATGCGCAATCTGGTGTTTGGTGTGGGTGTGGCGGAATTGATCGGCGGTGCCGTCCTGATTGCGCTTGGGCTTATGGTGATTGGCGGCGCCCCCTCGGCATCGGTCGGCCTCGGACTGGCGCTAGCGCTCTCTTCCACCGCATTGGTGTTGCCGATGGTCGGCACGGAAAGCCCCGTCGGCAAAGCGGCTTTTTCGATGCTGTTGTTTGAGGATCTGGCTTTGGTGCCGATCATCTTCCTGCTCGGCGCGCTCGCGCCGACAGCGGGCGTCAATCAGTTGGGGGATATGATGCATATCCTGCTCGCCGGGGGCATTACCGTCGTCGCGATGCTGGTATTCGGCCGGTTTATCCTGCCGTATATTTTTTCTCAGGCCGCCCGCACCAAAAGCCCAGAAGTCTTTCTCGCCGCCAGTTTGCTGGTGGTGATATTGTCGAGCCTGCTGACATCGCTCGTTGGCCTCTCCCCGATTGTCGGCGCATTGCTCGCCGGGGTGCTGATCGCGGAGACGGATTACCACCATGAGGTTGAGGTGATCACCGCGCCGTTCAAAGGACTGGCGCTTGGCATTTTCCTTATCACCGTGGGCATGAGCCTCGATCTGCAGCTCATTCTGGCGAACTGGCCCGCCCTCATCGGTGCGGTCGTGGCGGTGGTGCTCGCCAAAACCATCGTTACAGCGGGTCTGTTGCGGTTGACGGGCGCGCGCAGGGCCTTGGCGGCAGAAGTCGGCCTGTTGATGGCCAGCCCCTCGGAAACGACGCTTATCGTGCTCGGTGCGGCAAGCGTCGCCGGTCTGATCGACGCGCAGACGGCGGCGTTCTGGCAAATCGTCACGGCGATCGGCCTGACCATTACGCCATTGCTGGCGCGCATTGGTCATGACATCGCCCGCCGCATCGAATTGGCGTCTGGCGATGAACCGATGCGCGCGAATTTGAGCGACGCGGACCACGCATTGGCCGTCGTCATCGGCTTCGGACGCGTAGGCCGCATGGTCTGCGATTTGCTGCGCAAGCATGATCAGCCGTTCGTCGTGGTCGAATCCGATGCCGACATCGTCGCGGAAGCGCGGCGCGAAGGTTATCCGATCATGTTCGGCGATGTCGCGCGCGTCGATATGCTCGATCGGTTACGGCTGGGCCATGCCAAGGCGCTGATCCTGACTATGGACGACGCGGTGCTATCCGTGGCCGTCACCCGGCGGGTGCGCGGGTGGATGCCGAACTTGCCGATCATCGCGCGCGCCCGTGATACCCGTCATGCGGGCGAGCTATATAAGGCCGGTGCCAGCGATGCTGTGCCCGAAACACTGGAAAGCTCGCTTCAACTGGCCGAGACGGCGCTGGTCGATCTGGGTGTGGCAATGGGGCCGGTCATCGCATCCATTCACCAGACGCGCGAGGATTTGCGGCAGGAAATCAAACATGCCGCCAATCTCGAAAACGCGCCAAAACTGCGCCGGACACGCGCGGCGGAGATATAGCGACGGACAAAGCTCCGCATGGAAACCGTAATTTGCAGCGGGGTGATGTCTGATAAACTACCCTGTCATTGCGAGCGCAGCGAAGCAATCCACGCGCCCGCCGCT
>JBDTLS010000039.1:0-15927 GCA_039934655.1 Sphingobium sp. | reverse complement strand
GTGCCGTGCGGATAGGCGGCGCGCAGATTATTGTCGCGGTGTCCCGGTGCAATGTCGTGCGCATGATCGTGTTCGTGTCCATGCTCATGCTCATGCCTATGCCCGTGATGATGATGCTCATCCTCGGCCAGTAACAGCGCGCTGATCAGATTGACGGCCAGCCCGATCACGGCGACCAGTGTCGCATCGCCAAAGTCCACCTTATGTGGATGCCACAGGCGCATCGCCGACTCTGCGGCAATCGCGACAGACGCCAAAACCAGCACCAGCGCGGATGCAAAGCCCGCAAGGTCGCCGACCTTGCCGGTGCCGAACGTGAAGCGCGCGTTGCGGGCGTGACGCTTGGCATAGCCATAAGCGATCGCCGCAACAGTCAGCGCCCCGGCGTGGGTCGCCATGTGAAATCCATCGGCGAGTAGCGCCATCGATCCGGTGATCCAGCCCGCGATGATTTCCGCCACCATCGTAATCGCTGTCAGGCCGACGACCCACATCGTCCGCCGCGCATTGCGATCATGCCCGGCGACCAGGTAGATATGGTCGAAATAATGGCGATCTTCGTTGGCGGGCATATCCATGTCGCTGTGGTAGCGCGCCAGACGCATTCGTCAATCTTGGGCTAAATCTCAACACATCCTATCGCGGTTCGTCGCTTGGGCGCAGACCTTGTTCGATTTTGATGGAATCAAAATCGCGGTCTAGTTTATTGTTTTGCCGTGATTTCCGAGCCGTGAAATGTTCCATTTCACTCGAAATCACTCTAGACACGGGCGCTGTGACCGATATTCCTCCCTGCGATATTGCCATTATCGGCGGCGGCCTTTCGGGCGGGCTGATCGCTCTGGCGCTGGCGGCTCGGCGGCCGGACCTGTCGGTACTGCTTGTCGAAAGCGGCGATACGCTGGGCGGCAATCATGTCTGGTCGTTTTTCGACGGCGATGTGGACGCTGCGAACCGCTGGCTGATCGAGCCGATGATTGCGCATAAATGGCTCGGCGGCCATGATGTACGATTTCCCCGTCATGCGCGGACACTGGGCGGGGGATATAACAGCATCACCTCTGCGCGGTTCGACGCGCATGTGCGCGCGGTGCTGGGCGAGCGCGCGATGACTGGCGTTGCGGTGGTCAGGGTGGAGCCGACGCAGGCGGTGCTGGCCGATGGCCGGGTTATCCGGGCGAAGGCGATTATCGATGCGCGCGGCTTTGCGTCCGCCGATGACCCGGCACTGGCGGCACTGAAATGCGGATGGCAGAAGTTCGTGGGGCAGAGCCTGGGCCTTACGGCTCCGCATGGATTGACGCGTCCGGTCATCATGGATGCCTGCGTGGATCAGGTTGACGGCTACCGCTTCGTCTATCTGCTTCCGTTGGGTGAGCGTGAGATATTTGTTGAGGACACTTATTATAGTGACGATCCGGCGCTCGATGTCGCTGCGATCCGTAAGCGCATTGCCGCCTATGCCGCTGCGCGAGGCTGGCCGGTCGAGGTGGTCGTTCACGAAGAGACTGGCGTGCTGCCGGTTGTGTATGGCGGCGACTTTGCGCGGTTCTGGCCCGCTGACGATATGGTAACGCGCGCAGGGGTCCGGGCCGGATTGTTCCATCCGATGACCGGCTATTCGCTGCGCGATGCGGTGCATTTTGCGGTGGCGCTGGCTGGTCAGGAACTACTGGATTCAGACAGCCTCGCACAGTTCGCGCGGATATACGCCGCACGGCACTGGCGCGCGGGCGGCTATTATCGCCTGCTCGGTAAAATGCTGTTTCGGGCAGCCGCGCCGCAGGAGCGGTATCGCATTTTCGCGCGCTTTTACCAATTGGCGGAGCCACTGATCGCGCGCTTCTATTCCGGGGAAACAAGCGCAGGCGACAAGATACGCATCTTGTGCGGGCGTCCGCCTGTGCCCATAAGGGCGGCCATGCGCGCAGTAATGAAAACTAACGACTGATGGCCAGCATCGCCAACGGAATATCAGAATCGGAAACCTCTCGTAGCGCCATCGTCATTGGTGCGGGCTTTGGTGGACTGGCGCTCGCCATCCGCCTGCAATCGGCCGGGATCGTTACGACGATTGTCGAGGGGTGTGACCGCCCCGGTGGCCGCGCCTATGTCTGGCACAGGCAAGGCTTCACATTCGATGCGGGGCCGACCGTCATCACCGATCCGGCCTGTCTGGAGGAGCTGTGGCGGCTGACCGGCCATGACATGCACGACGATGTCACGCTCGATCCCGTGATGCCATTTTATCGGCTTAACTGGCCGGACGGGACCAATTTCGACTACAGCAATGACGATGCCGCGCTGCGCCGGGAAATCGCCAAGCTGAATCCTGCCGACATCGCAGGATATGATCGTTTTGTCGATTACAGCGCAGGCGTATATCGCGAAGGCTATGAAAAACTCGGCCATGTGGCGTTTCTCGACTTCAAGTCGATGATCAAGGCTGCGCCGTCACTCATGCAATATCAGGCGTGGCGGTCGGTGTATTCAATGGTGTCGAGCTTTGTGGAGGACGAAAGGCTGCGGCAGGCGCTGTCGTTTCACACGCTATTGGTTGGCGGCAGCCCGATGAAAACCAGCGCGATCTATGCGCTGATCCACAAGCTGGAAAAGGATGGCGGCGTGTGGTTTGCGCGCGGCGGCACCAACAAGCTGGTGTCGGCGATGGTCACGCATTTTGAGCGGATCGGCGGCAGATTGCGATTGGGTGATCCGGTGGAGGCGATCGAAACGATTGGCGACCGGGCGAGTGGCGTGCGCTGCAAGAGCGGATGGAGCGCGCAGGCCGATGCGGTCGCCAGCAACGCGGACCTGATGCACAGTTATCGCGACCTGCTGGGCGACCATGTGCGCGGGCAGAAACAGGCGCGGAGCCTGAGCCACAAGCGCTGGTCGCCGAGCCTGTTTGTAGTGCATTTCGGGGTGAAGGGCACATGGCCGGGCATTCCGCACCACATGATATTGTTCGGACCGCGTTATAAGGAATTGCTCAACGATATTTATGAACATGGTGTGCTGAGTGAAGATTTTTCGCTTTATCTCCACCACCCGACCGTCACCGATCCAGCGATGGCCCCCGAAGGATGTTCGACCTTTTACGCGCTCGCGCCGGTGCCACATATGGGCAAGCTGCCGATCGACTGGGACCATTATGGGCCGATTTATGCCGAGCGTATATTGGACGAGATCGAACGGCGGTTGATCCCCGACATCCGCTCGCGCATCATGACGCAGTTCCATTATGCGCCGCCGGATTTCGCGGATGACCTCAACGCGCATATGGGCAGCGCGTTCAGCCTGGAACCGTTGTTGAGCCAAAGCGCATGGTTCCGCGCGCACAACCGCGATGATGTGATCCCCAATCTTTATCTCGTCGGGGCGGGCACGCATCCGGGCGCGGGCATCCCCGGCGTGGTGGGTAGCGCAAAGGCAACCGCGCGGTTGATGCTGGACGATTTGCAGGCATGAGTGACGGAGTGCCGCGCAGTAAGATGCAGCGCGTCGCCGTGTATTGCGGGTCGGCGACCCCTGACGATCCAGTCTATATCGAATGTGCGCGTCATGTCGGGCGGACACTGGCGGAGCTTGGGATCGGCATTGTGTATGGCGGCGGTCGGATTGGCCTGATGGGGGCGCTGGCCGATAGCGCGCTGGCGGCGGGCGGGGAGGTGATCGGCGTGATCCCGACCGCGATGGTCCGGCCCGAAATTGCGCATCATGACTGCACGCGCCTCGAAGTGGTGGCGAATATGCACGAGCGCAAGGCGCGCTTTACCGAGCTGGCGGACGGGTTCGTGACGCTGCCCGGCGGGGTCGGCACGATGGATGAGCTGTGGGAGGCGGTGAGCTGGGCGCAGCTCGGCTATCACGCCAAGCCGGTCGGGCTGCTGAATGTTGCGGGCTATTATGACGGGCTGCTGGCGTTTGCGCGCCATATGGCCGCGACCGGGTTTGTGCGCGGCGACCATGCCGACATATTGATCGCTGCGAGTGACATCGAAGAGCTGATCGCACGCATGGATGCCTATGTGCCGCACCGCGCGATCTTTCACATGAAAGCCGGCGATCTGTGAACCGCGCGGCGCTCGTGGAACATGCGCGGACAAGCATCGCGAAGGGCAGCAAGAGCTTCGCACTGGCATCGCGCCTGTTCGACCGGACAACGCGGGAGTGGGCGTGGTTGCTCTACGGCTGGTGCCGCGTGTGCGATGATATTGCCGATGGGCAGGATCATGGCGGAGCTATGGTTCCGGTCGGCGCTGGAGTGGTGCGGCTGGCCGAGATGCGGGCCAAGACCGACGCAGCACTGTGTGGGGAGACTATCGGCGATACGGCGTTCGATGGCTTGGGCGTCGTGGCGCGAGAATGCGGTTTGCCCGCCCGTTTTGCGCATGACGTGATCGACGGGTTTGCGCTTGATGCCGTCAAATGGCGACCGCAGTCGACCGACGACCTGCTGCGCTATTGCTATCATGTCGCGGGCGCTGTCGGCTTGATGATGGCAGTGGTGATGGGGGTATCGCCGGACGACGAAACCACGCTTGATCGGGCGTGTGACCTTGGCCTTGCGTTTCAGCTCGCCAATATTGCGCGCGATGTGGGCGAGGATGCCGCCGCCGGGCGATGCTATATTCCGCGTGACTGGCTCGATGAGTTTGGGATCGTGCCCGACACGCTGATGAACCGCGAAAACCGTCCCAAATTGGCACATGTCGGCGCGCGACTGGCGGCAATGGCTGCCCTGTATGAAGGCAGCGCGCGTCATGGAACCCCCGCCTTATCGTTTCGCAGCAGTTGGGCAGTGCTGGCCGCTGCGGGAATATATGGCGACATCGCCCGCGAGGTTGCACGGCGGGGAGAGGGCGCCTGGGACGCGCGCGTCATTACGTCGAAGCGCGCGAAGCTCTGCTGGGTCATGCAGGCGTTGGGACAGGCGATGGTGCGGCGCGGGCGGTGGCCGGCGCGCGACATCCGCAATCCCGCATTATGGTGCCGACCGATGCAGGAAAACCCGGACGGGCGAGAGCGATAAGCGGACCGATCAACGGTTGCGCGCTGCCGCAAAATCCGCTATGCGCCCGGCCAACAACCCCTGACATATGAGCAGAATTTTTATGAGCCTCCGCAATGTGGCCATCATCGCGCACGTCGATCATGGCAAGACCACCCTCGTTGACCAGCTGTTTCGTCAGTCGGGTACGTTCCGCGACAACCAGCGCGTTGAAGAGCGCGCGATGGACAGCAACGACCTCGAAAAAGAACGCGGCATCACCATCCTCGCCAAGCCGACTTCGGTCGACTGGACTCCTCCGGGCGAAACGGAATCCGTGCGTATCAACATTGTCGATACCCCCGGACACGCCGATTTCGGTGGCGAAGTAGAGCGCATCCTTTCGATGGTTGATGGCGTGATCCTGCTGGTTGACAGCTCGGAAGGCGCGATGCCGCAGACCAAGTTCGTGACCGGCAAGGCGCTGGCACTTGGCCTGCGCCCGATCGTGGTCGTCAACAAGGTTGACCGGCCCGATGAACGTATTCAGGAAGTGCTCGACGAAGTGTTCGACCTGTTCGTGTCGCTCGAAGCGAGCGACGAGCAACTTGATTTTCCGGTGCTCTATGCGTCGGGTCGCAATGGCTATGCCAGTGACGATCCTTCGGCACGCGAAGGCACGCTGATCCCGATGTTCCAGAAGATCGTCGACCATGTGCCGTCGCCTGCGCTCGATGTCGATGCGCCGTTTACGTTCCTCGTGACGTTGCTGGATCGCGATAACTTTCTCGGTCGAATCCTTACGGGACGCGTGACGTCGGGCACTGTCAAGGTCAACCAGCCGATCCACGCGCTCGATATGGCCGGCAAGGTGATCGAAACTGGCCGCGCGTCGAAGATCATGTCGTTCCGCGGGCTGGAGCGGGTGCCCGTTGAAGAAGCGCAGGCAGGTGACATCATTTCACTCGCCGGTCTGACGGTCGCGACCGTTTCCAACACAATTTGCGACATTTCGGTATCTGTCCCCATTCAGGCGCAGCCGATTGATCCGCCGACACTGTCGATGCGCTTTGCCGTTAACGATTCGCCGATGGCGGGCCGCGAAGGCACCAAGGTGACGAGCCGCATGATCCGCGACCGTCTGGAGCGTGAAGCGGAATCCAACGTTGCCGTGAAGGTGACGGAAAGCGCCGACAAGGACAGCTTCGAAGTGGCGGGGCGCGGCGAATTGCAGCTCGGCGTGCTGATCGAAACGATGCGCCGCGAAGGGTTTGAACTGGGCATCAGTCGCCCGCGCGTGCTGTTCGGCACCGATGAGGCTGGCAAGAAAACCGAGCCTTATGAAATCGTCGTTATCGACGTGGACGAGGAATTTTCCGGCACGGTCGTCGACAAGATGAACCAGCGCAAGGCGGAAATGACCGACATGCGCCCCTCGGGCGGCGGCAAGACGCGCATCACCTTCTCCGCGCCGTCACGCGGTCTGATCGGCTATCATGGCGAGTTCCTGTCCGACACGCGCGGTACCGGCATCATGAACCGGCTGTTCGAGAAATATGGCCCGCACAAGGGCACGATCGAAGGCCGCAAGAACGGCGTACTCATTTCGAACGGCGCGGGCGAGGCCAATGCCTATGCGCTCGGCCCGTTGGAAGAGCGTGGCATCTTGATGGTCGGCGTCGGTGAGGCGCTTTATGAAGGCATGATTATCGGCGAAAACGCCAAGCCGGATGACCTCGAAGTCAACCCGATGAAGTCGAAGGCGCTGACCAACTTCCGCGCCAGCGGTAAGGATGACGCCGTGCGTTTGACCCCGCCGTGGAAGCTGACGCTGGAACAGGCGATCGCCTATATCGACGATGATGAATTGGTTGAAGTCACGCCCAAGACCATCCGCCTGCGCAAACGCTGGCTGGACGCGAACGAACGCAAGAAGCAGTCGCGGTCGAAGGCTGCGGCGTAATCCGGCCAAGCCACAACGGCTTGCTATGACATTGGGATAGGATAACATCTCCCCCGTCAGCATATAGCTGGCGGGGGAGAATGCCATGTACTGGATGATGATGCCGTTGCGGCGCTACGCCGATTTCAGTGGTCGTTCCTGCCGCAAGGAATTCTGGATGTTCACTTTGCTGAATTTCCTGATTCTCGCGGGGATATTTATCGCCATGTTTCTTTTTGCGGGCATGGGTAATATGCAGGCATCCCAGGGATTTTTCGGCCTGACCGGCGTATTTATTTCGATGGCCTGCATATATGGGTTAGCGATAATCATCCCATGGATTGCCGTGCAAGTGCGCCGCTTCCACGATCAGGACAAATCCGGGTGGATGGTGCTTCTCAATTTCGTTCCCTATGTCGGGGGCATTATCGTGTTGGTCTTCATGTGCCTTGAGGGAACCAAGGGCGAAAATAGCTATGGCCCTGATCCGCGATCGGACGATATGCGATTTAGCCAGATGCCGTAATCGGTGACGCCGTAGCTCTTTAGTCTATGACTCCCTGCGGCTTGGCAGCGAGAGCGGACTGGTCCGAGCGTCTTGGTTAGAGCGGTTTGCGATCCGATTGCATCGGCTCGCCCGCTCTATCCTTTTGTCTTACCGCGTTTTCCAGTCAGGTGATTCCACCTGACTGGAAAACGCTCTAACATCTCAGCGACATTACATATGACGGGATAAATGGAGCGACCGCCCATTAGCCCCATGCGCGGCCTATAATAGGAATATGGCGCGAACCGGACATATTATCGACGAGCCTTTCGGCCTTTCCGAACTGATATCGCATTATCTGATTGAGCCTGAACGCCAGACATTATTGCATGCCATCACCAACCTGCTGCGACGCAACGACGCGGTCCTGTTGCATATGCAGGTTCCATTCGGTATTGAACAAAGTACCGGGCAGGGCGACGCGGGGATGATTATCACGTTATATGATCCATGCTTCCGACCCTATACTTTGAGTCACGAATGTCGCGCCGGGGTCGGCGATGAAGAACAAGATGCGGACATCGTCGCCCGGCTGGGGTCACGGGTAATGGAAGCCGTGGCGGGAGCGTGGCCGCCTTATACCCAGCCCGTTCCGCCATCGGCAATCAGTGACGGCACTGGTATCGCTATTTGCGCTGAGAAGCCTGGGCTCGATGCGCTCCACCTCATTGCAGAGCTGGCAGCGGCACATTTTCGTCTGGTGGACGTGCTGCCGCTTGCCGCCGAAGGCACCCTGCGGCGCATGATTGCGCCACAGACCACGACTCCTTCACAGAACTAGTTCGCGCGGTGCCATCAAGTGACGGTCAGATAAGATCGCCGAATTCATGCAAAATATCACGATAGAGCTTCTTCTTGAACGGCACGATCAGGTCGGGCAGCGACGTCGGCTCGGCCCATTTCCAGGCGGCAAACTCCTGATGCTCGGTTGCGATGTTGATGTGCGTATCTTCGCCCAGAAAGCGCATCAAATACCATAGCTGGCGCTGGCCTCGATATTTCCCGCCCCATATCTGACCGACCAGATCATCGGGTAAATCATAAAAATGTTCTTCCTTGCTGCGCGCGATAATTTCTACATGGCGCGGTTCTATGCCCGTTTCCTCCTCCAGTTCGCGCAGCGCGGCATCCCGGGGATCTTCGCCCTTGTCGATACCACCCTGGGGCATTTGCCATGCCTCCACCTTGTTATCGAGCCGTTGCCCCACGAACACCAGTCCATGCATATTGACCAGCATCATGCCGACACAGGGGCGATAGGGAAGGGATTCAGCTTTCTTGGGCATAGATACTCTCGGACAAGAACCACTCGGCGGGACGCGCCGGGAATTGATATGGGTGCAGCGCCGTGTAACAACAAGGATCGCCCAATACCAGATTGCACTGCACTTGCGAAGCCGAGCGTCCCAAAACGCCACTATCTACCGCCTTCAGTATTTCTACTTTGAAGCATGGCGCTTCAACGCCTAGAAGGATCACAATAAATCCCCGATTCAGGGCAGAGCAGGATTAAACTTATGGCGAGTGCCGCCACCTTATCGACACCGAGCGACAGGCTGGCCGAGGCCCAACCCGAAGCGGTTGTGGTGCGTTTTGCCGGAGATTCCGGCGACGGAATGCAATTGACCGGCGGGCAGTTCACGCTGTCAACCGCGCTGGCGGGCAATGATCTCGCGACCTTCCCCGATTTCCCAGCGGAAATTCGCGCGCCGCAGGGTACATTATTTGGCGTCTCGGCATTCCAGATCAATTTCGGGTCGTCCGACATCACGACGGCCGGTGACGCGCCCGATGTGCTGGTGGCGATGAACCCGGCGGCGCTCAAAACCAATGTTGTCGATCTCAAGCCCGGTGGTCTGATCATCCTAGATGAGGGTGAGTTTAACGACCGCAACCTCGCCAAGGCTAAATATGACGTCAGCCCGCTTAAGGACGGATCGCTCGCCAAATGGCAGGTGATGGCATTCAATATTTCGCAACTGACAATGGACAGCGTCAAGCAGTTCGGCCTTGGTAACAAGGAAGCTTTGCGCTGCAAGAACATGTGGACACTCGGCCTCGCGCTGTGGATGTTCGACCGCGACCGCGCGCCGATTGTCGACTGGCTGAAAGCGAAATTCGCCAAGGCGCCCGACCTTGCCGAAGCCAATATCGCTGCGCTCAACGCTGGTCATGCTTATGGCGAAACGGCGGAGATCGGTGGCGCAGGCCTTGGCCTCAAGCAGTATCATGTCGCGGCAGCTTCCGCACCCGAAGGGCTGTATCGCACCATAACCGGCGCGGAATCGATTTCGCTGGGGTTGGTTGCCGGAACACAACTCGCTGGCCTGCCGATGTTCTTTGGCGGCTATCCGATCACGCCCGCGTCGGCGATCCTGCACCACCTTTCGCGCCTCAAGGAATTTGGCGTCACTACGTTTCAGGCCGAGGATGAAATCGCCGCCATCGCATCGGCGATCGGCGCGAGCTACGCCGGGTCGCTCGGCATCACATCCTCGTCCGGCCCCGGCATTGCGCTAAAAGGCGAGGCGATTGGCCTTGCGATCATGACCGAGCTGCCGCTCGTCATCGTCAACTCGCAGCGTGGCGGCCCGTCGACCGGCCTGCCGACCAAGACCGAACAGTCGGACCTGTATCAGGCCGTCTATGGCCGCAATGGCGACGCGCCGCTGCCCGTCATCGCCGCACGCTCGCCCGCCGATGCGTTCGATTGCGCTATCGAGGCGTGCCGCATCGCCGTGCAATATATGACGCCGGTCATGCTGCTGACCGATGGCTATATCGCCAACGCCGCCGAGCCGTGGAAGGTGCCGGATATGGCAACCTACGAGCCGTTCCCAGTCGAGTTCCTGACCCAGCCGCAAGAGGGCGGATTCAAGGGCTATGCCCGCGACGCCAAGCTCAAGCGCCCGTGGGTCAAGCCCGGTACACCTGGCCTGATGCACCGCATCGGCGGGATCGAGAAGCAGGTCGACACCGGCCATATCAACTACGAAGCCGCCAATCATCAGCGGATGACCGAAATCCGCCGCGACAAGATACTCGGCATCGCCAACGACCTGCCCGATCAGGACGTGTCGCAGGGGCAGACGGGCGGCAAGCTCGCCATTGTCGGATGGGGGTCCACCTTTGGCCCCATCCATCAGGCGGTAAAGCGCGCGCGCGCCAAGGGGCAGGATGTGTCGCACATCCACATCCGCCACATCTGGCCGCTGCCCAAAAATCTCGGTGAGCTGCTCAAAAGCTATGACAAGATCATCGTGCCGGAAATGAACACCGGGCAATTAAAGACGGTGCTGCGCGATCAATATCTGGTCGATGCCCAGCCGCTCAATAAGGTATCGGGCCAACCGTTCCGCATCGCCGAAATCGAAGCGGCGATCGAGAACGCTTTGGGATGAGATTGACCTTCTCCCGCTCGCGGACGAAGGCAAGAGGAATACGAATATGAACGATATGACCCCCATCAAGACCACCACGCCCAAGGATTGGGAAACCGATCAGGAAGTGCGTTGGTGCCCCGGTTGCGGTGACTATGCGATCCTCAAAGCCGTGCAGCGCACCTTGCCCGAACTGGGCGCGGTGCCGGAGAATACGGTGTTCGTATCGGGCATCGGCTGCTCCTCGCGCTTTCCTTATTATGTCGAAAGCTATGGTTTCCATACCATCCACGGCCGTGCGCCTGCGGTGGCGACCGGCGTCAAGCTCGCCAACCCGGAACTCGACGTATGGATCATCACCGGCGATGGCGATGCGCTCTCGATCGGTGGCAACCACTCCATGCACATCCTGCGCCGCAATCTCGATTGCCAGATATTGCTGTTCAACAACGAGATTTACGGCCTGACCAAAGGGCAATATTCGCCGACCAGTCGCGAAGGCACGAAAAGCCCCTCGACCCCTTATGGATCGGTCGATCGCCCCGCCAAACCCGCTGCCTTTGCATTGGGTAGCGGCGCGCGTTTCGTGGCGCGCGGCTTTGACGTGTCGAAGAATCTGCCCGATGTCCTGAAAGCCGCCTATCGCCACAAGGGCGCGGCGTTCGTCGAAATCTTCCAGAACTGCATCGTCTATAACAAGGACGTGTTCGCCGATTTCACTGAAAAGAAGAACGCCGACGAAGGCCAGCTCTGGCTGGAACAGGGGCAGCCGATGCTGTTCTCCAAAGGCACCAAGGGCATCACGCTCGACCGGGAAGCGCTCACACTCAAGGTTGTCGAAGTAATCGATGGCGACTGGCAGAGCGCGGGCGTCATCGTCCATGATGTCACCAACCGCTCGGTCGCGCATATGCTGGTCGAGATGCCGTTCGGCGATTTCCCGATGGCGCTCGGCGTCCTTTATGACGACCCCCGCCCCAGCTTCGAGGTATCGGTGGCAGCGCAAACCGCCACCGCGACCAAGGGCAAGGTCGCCGATCTGCAACAGCTGGTGTCACAGGGCCAAACTTGGACAGTCGGTGCCCGCGAAGAAGCGGATGCCGCCGAAGCAGGCAGCGCAGGATCAGGGCCAGAGCTGTAATTCAGGCACCGGCGCTCGACACCCTTTGGCTAGGCCGTTAATGTAAAGCGATGACCAGACCTCCAACGCGCCAGATTGGCGACCTCACCGTTTCCAACATCGGCCTTGGTTGCATGAACCTCAACCATGCCTATGGGCCGGGGCCGGGCGAGGCATATTCCATCCGTCTGCTCAATCATGCGCTGGATGCCGGGGTGACATTTTTTGATACCGCGGCGATCTATGGCGCGGGTGACAACGAGCGGCTGGTGGGTAAGGCGATCATGCACCGCCGGACCGAATTTACGCTGGCGAGCAAATGTGTGCTTGGCTTCAGCGACGGCAAGCGTTTCCTCGACGGCAGACCCGAGACCATGACGCAGACGCTGGACGAAGCGCTGGTCCGGCTCGGCACGGATCATATCGACCTTTATTATATGCACCGGCTTGACCAAAATGTGCCGATTGAGGAATCGATGGGGGCACTGGTTCGCGCGAAAGAGGTGGGCAAGATTAGTGCGATCGGCCTGTCGGAAATGTCGGCCCGGACAATCCGCCGCGCCCATTCGGTTCACGCGGTCACCGCCATCCAGACGGAATATTCGCCGTGGGTTCGCAACCCCGAGATAGCGGTGCTGGATATATGTGAGGAGTTGGGGATCGGCTTCGTGGCGTTTTCGCCGCTCGGTCGGGGATTCCTTGCCGGATCGGTAACGGACGATAGCTATGCCCAAGGCGATATTCGCGCGATGATGCCACGGTTTGTCGGGAGCGCGCTCATCCATAATCTAAGCATATTGGCGCGATTCCGCGCGGTTGCCGGGGATGCGGGAATAACATCTGCGCAATTGGCCCTGGCATGGGTGCTTTCCCGCCGACCATATATCGTGGCGCTGCCCGGTACGCGCAGCATCGCGCATCTGGACGAGGATTTGGCAGCAGCCCATATGGTTGTTCCGGTCGATGTGCTGTCGCAAGTCGACCAGATTTTTGCGCCTGGCGAGGTAGCTGGCGCTCGCTATCCCCTAAATCTTCAGGCACAAATCGACACGGAATTGCTGCCGGAGGAAGAAGCATCTGCCGTTTCGGCATAATAGTTATTCACGCGGGCGCAACATTGCGTCTGCGCCCTGGCTGGGGCAGATAAAGAGTATGAACGCGCATAATCCCCCACGCGGGCGCCATTTGTTGCGCGCGGGCAGCCTGCTCCCCTCAGCGGGAGGCCCGGTGTCTCGCCTGTTGACGCATATCCTCGCGCCGACGATGCACCATGTACTCGACCGGCTGGATGAGCGGCTGATCGTTGGGCGAATGGAAGCATGGCTGCCCGATGGCTCGCTGCGCATATTGGGCGGCCGGGCGGCTGGCCCGGAATGCGAAGTCCGCTTGACCGACTGGCGGGCGATGGTGCGGCTGGCGATGTCCGGTTCGGTCGGCTGGTTCCGCGCGTGGCAGCTTGGCGAGTGGAGCAGCCCCGATCCGGTGCCGCTGTTCGCACTGTTCATGGCCAATGCGCGCAGCCTCGGCGATGTCGCACGGGCGCGCGGCCCGCTGCGCTGGCTGGCGCGGGCGTTGCACGCATGGCGGGACAATCACCGGAACGGCGCGCGGCGTAACATCGCGTTCCATTATGATCTGGGCAATGATTTCTATGCGCTGTGGCTGGACGCGGAGATGAACTATTCCAGCGCGCTGTTCGTCAACGCGGGCAGCAACAGTGAATCGCTGGAGGACGCGCAGCGTCGCAAGAACGATATGGTCCTTGGCCAGCTTGATCTGCAAGATGGACAATCCTTGCTCGAAATCGGTTGCGGCTGGGGCGCATTTGCGAGCCGCGCTCTGGGGGCCGCCAACATCCGTTATGATGGGCTGACCCTGTCCGCGCACCAGAAGGCCTATGCCGAGCAGCGCCTGACCACCGAAGGGAAATCTGCAAACGCGCGCATATCGTTGACCGATTACCGCGATGCGGCGGGGCAATATGACGCCATCGCCAGCATCGAAATGGTCGAGGCCGTGGGGCAGAAATATTGGCCCGCCTATCTGGAGACGATCCACCGCCTCCTCAAACCGGGCGGGCGGGCGGTGGTGCAATATATCTGCATCGACGACGCGATCTTCGCGCAATATGCCGCCAGTGCTGACTTTATCCAGACCTATATTTTCCCCGGCGGGATGCTCGTCTCGGAAAGCCGCTTTCGCGCACTGGCCGAGGACGCCGGGTTGCAATGGAATGCGCCGCTGCAGTTCGGGCTGGATTACGCGCAGACCTTGCTGCGCTGGCGGGAACGTTTCGATATTGCGGTGGAACAGGGCCACCTGCCGCCCAGCTTCGACGCGAGCTTCGTGCAACTGTGGCGCTATTATCTGATGTATTGCGAGGGGGGATTTCGCGGCGGCGGCATCAACGTGGCGCAAGTGACACTGGTCAAGCCTGCCTGATGTCCTCTTCAGCCAATGCAGATGTGTATGACGCGCTGATCCTCGGTGCGGGCGGCGCCGGGCTGATGTGTGCGCTCACCGCCGGGCAACGCGGCATGCGGGTGCTGGTGGTCGATCATGCCGACCAGCCGGGCAAGAAAATCCTGATTTCAGGCGGCGGACGCTGCAACTTCACCAACATCCACACCGCGCCGGATCGCTATATTTCCGCCAATCGTCATTTCATGAAATCCGCATTGGGTCGCTACCCTCCGCAGGATTTTATCGACATGGTGAACCGGCACGGCATCGCCTGGCATGAGAAAACGCTGGGGCAATTATTTTGCGACGGGTCCGCGAAGCAGATCGTCGCGATGCTGATCGAGGAGTGCACGGCGGGCGGCGTCGAGTTTCAATTTGGGCAGGCGGTCGAGTCCGTCAATCATACCGATGCGCTTTACACCGTGTGCGTCGGCGGGCGGGAAGTGCGCGGGCGCCAGTTGGTGATCGCCACCGGCGGTCCGTCGATCCCGCAATTGGGCGCGAGCGATTTTGCGTACCGGGTGGCGCGGCAGTTCGGGCTAAAGGTCGCCGAACCGCGCCCCGCGCTCGTGCCGCTGACTCTGGGCGGCGAAGATGTGCTGTTTCGCGAATTGTCCGGCGTCTCGGCGCACGTCGTCGCGCGCTGCGGCAAGATCAGCTTTCGCGAAGCGGCGTTGTTCACCCATCGTGGCCTATCCGGTCCGACGATCCTGCAAATCTCCAGCTATTGGCGCCATGGCGAGAGCATCGGCATCGACTTTCTCCCCGACACGCCCGACCTGCTGCTGCACGCCAAGCGGGAGCGCCCGCGCGCTGGCTTGTGTTCCGCGTTGGGCAGCGCCCTGCCCGACCGGCTTGCCGAAGCCCTTGCCGACCGGTTGGGACTGACAGGCGAACTGAGTGCGATGACCGACAAGGCCCTGACCGGCGCAATGGCGCGCCTGCACGACTGGCGCTTCACCCCGAATGGCACCGAAGGCTTCGCGAAGGCCGAAGTGACGGTCGGCGGCATCAGTACTGCGGGCCTGTCGTCCCAGACGATGGAAGCGCGCGATGTGCCGGGGCTGTTCGTGATCGGCGAAGCAGTTGACGTGACCGGCTGGCTGGGCGGATATAATTTCCAATGGGCATGGGCCAGCGGCTGGGCGGCAGGGCAAGCCCTGTAAATTTTAGAAACCGGTCCCGAGCAAACCGCTAACTATCGGCATTAATACACGACCATCAATGCACGAACCGCGCCACCACATCGCGGTAGGACCGGCTTACCTTTACCTGCGCGCCGCTATCGAGCACTAGGAAGCATTCGCCGTTGGTGTGGGGTTTCACCTGCCGCACCTGTGACAGGTTGACGATGGTGGAACGGTGCACACGCTGAAAATTGCGAGGGTCGAGCCGCTTTTCAAGATCCTTCATCGTTTCGCGCAGGATCAGCGAATTATCCGCAGTATAGATGCACATATAATCGCCCGCCGCGTCGATCCG
>JBDTLS010000038.1:0-15961 GCA_039934655.1 Sphingobium sp. | reverse complement strand
CGCGCCCGGCCTCGAGATCAGCGATGATCCGGTCCGTGATTTGCTGGTAAAGATTGATTCGCTCAGGATTTGAGCGGGGAAGATGTCGTTGCGCCATGGCAGGTCTCCGCGGCGGACCCGCAGCGAGCCTCTCTCGCCGCTCTCAGCCCGTCACGGGACAATCCCGCCCCTCTTCCTCTCGCGGGGCGTTGCGGGGCGGCAGTCCCGCACGAAGGGGTCTGATGAGACCGGGCGGGTTCAGCAGCAGGGGAAGGCTTTCCCCCACATGCTCTGGACCGATTTTATCGAGACATTTTAGGGTGGTTCGTGCCATGTTGGAGACGGGAGGCCTTCGATTGACCGAATTCACCTTTGTACATGCGGCTGATCTTCACCTCGACAGTCCATTACTTGGATTGGCGGGTAAATCTGCGGAATATGCCGCGCGCGTCGAGGCGGCGTCGCGTGAAGCCTTCGATAACCTGGTTGCCCTTGCGATCGACGAGGGCTGCCGGTTCATGGTGCTCGCCGGTGACATTTTTGACGGCGATTTGCGCAATTTCCAGACCGGGCTCTACTTCATGGAAGGGATGCGCCGGCTGGACGAAGCGGGCATCTCGGTGTTCATGGTCCTTGGAAACCATGACTCCGCCAATCGTTTTGCCGACAAGCTGTCCCTTTCGGGCAATGTCCATGTCTTTCCCAAGACCAAGGCCGCCACACATCGGCTCGAAGATGTCGGGGTCGCCATCCATGGGAGGAGCTTCCCCCGCCCGGACGTGTCCGAAGATCTGGCGCGCGAATATCCGTCGGCAACCGAGGCATTGTTCAATATCGGGGTTCTCCATACGGCCTGTGCGGGAAGCGAAGGTCATCACGCCCGCTATGCGCCATGTACGCCCGAGCAGCTCACCAATCATGGCTATGACTATTGGGCGCTGGGCCACGTCCACGCCCATGCGGTGCTCGGCGAGCACCCGCACATCGTCTATCCCGGCAATCTTCAGGGTCGGCACCCACGAGAGACGGGCCCAAAGGGGGCCGTTCTGGTCAAGGTCAATGACGGCAGGGTCACCAGTCTCGAGCATCGCGCGCTGGATGTGGTACGCTGGGCATCGATCACAGTTGATGTGTCGGGAATGAGCGAGCACCCGCAATTGCTCGCTCTCATTCGCGGCCATATCGCACAAAGCGCAGAGCAGGCCGACGGACGGCCCCTGGCCCTGCGCCTGACGGTGACGGGAACGACACCGCTCCATTCCAGATTGATCCTCGAGCGCACCGCTTTCCGGGAGGACGTGGAAACACTGCTGGCAACGCTCTCGGATGACGTCTGGCTCGAAAAGCTGAGGCTCGAAACGGCCCATCCTGAAGCCCCCGCCGCTGTCGATCCGACCGTTGCCGGAAAGCTTGATCAGGAAGTCACCCGGCTCAGCCAGGACAGCGCGATTTCAGATGTGCTCGAAGCGCGGCTTGCTGAGATTCGGACGAAATTGCCCGCTGGCGCCCATGCTGATGCATTCATTGAGCAGATGCGTGCCGAGATACCCGAACGCGCGGCAGCCCTTGCGCGCAGTTTAGTCAGCGAGGCTGGTCATGCGCCTGACTGAACTCAGCCTTGAGAAATATGGCGGCTGCGCCAGCCGCGAGCTCACCATTCCTGAAACGGCGGGCCTCACGGTGGTGTACGGTGCTAATGAGGCGGGCAAGAGCACCTGTCTCGAGGCGATCAGCGACTTTCTGTTCTCGATCCCCAAAAATACCCAGCGCGGCAGCTTGTTTGGCTACGATGGTATGCGCATCGGGGCTTCGATGTTGATGGCTGATGGCAGCACGTTGACGCTCAAGCGCCGCAAGGGCAACGGCAAGACACTGGCAGACCTGTCGGGAACAGCGCTCGATGACACCGTCCTTGGGCCGGTGCTGGGCGCCATCACACGAGAGCGGTTCGAAACGCTCTTCGGTCTGAACCACGAAACCTTGCGCAACGGCGGGGAGCGATTGCTTCACGCCGATGGCGACATCGGGCGTCTGATCGTCGAAGCAGGCGGCGGCTTGCGCACGCTGGTATCTCGCCTCGAAGCTATCGACGCCGAAGCGGACAAGCTCTTCGATACCAGGCGGTCGGTGAACCGTGCCTTTTACCAGCAGTTGGCGGCATTCGAGGTCGCCGAAAAGACGGCACGCGGCGCGCAACTGACCCGGGAAACCTTTGAGCAGACGCGCAAGGCATCGCTCGCAGCTGGGGAAAAGCTCGAGGCTCTACGCACAGAGCGGCGCAGCCTTGGCGCATCGACGTCCCGGCTGGAGCGCGTCCTGCGCGTCGCGCCTCATTTGCGTCAGCTGGCCAGCCTGACGCAGGATCTGGTCGGCTACGATGATGTCGCGTCCTTCCCGGAAGATTTCGCGGCCAAGATGCGGGCTGCTCTGGACCAGCGCAACGGGGCGGAAGAACGGCTCGAAGACACGATCGAGCGGCGGAACCGCCTGAAGGCACGGCTTGATGTGCTGGTGGTGAACCCGGGTCTCAAAGCCGCCGAACAGCGGGTGCGTGATCTGGCCGAACGCGCCATTCACGTCAGCAAGGCCCGGTCCGATCGTGCCAATCGTCAGCGCGAGATTGATGACGGCGAGGCTCAACTGGCGGCGCTGCGCCGGATGCTTGGCCTGCCAGCCGAAGCGGATCTTGCGCCACTGATCCCGGACCAGTCTGCCCTTAATCTTGTGCGCTCGGCTGCCGACGAGATGGTGGAGCGCCGTCCAGGTCTAGCCTCTGCCAGAAAGCGCCTTGGCGAACTGGCGGCTTCGCTTGCGGCGATTGACGATCGTTTGGAAGCGGCACGCCAGGCAAAGCATAATGCTCCGCCCGAGGCGTCGTCATCGGCCTTTGCCAGCCTTGCGGCTCAGAAGTCAGCGCACCAAGCACGTCAGCAAGCGCTGGATAATGACAGCGCAACATTGACCTTACGGCTCAAGGCGCTTGGCTTCGATACCATCGATGCGCTTGCCACCCTGCCATGTCCCAACGTTGACGATATTCGTAGTGAGCAGGCCGCGCGCGCAACATTGACCTCGCAAATCGAGGATCAGGCCAAGCTGAAGCGACAGGCCGAGCGCGAGATTTCAGCCGGTGAAGCTGAGATTGGCGCGCTTCAGGCATCAGGGACTATTGCGAGTGATGTGTCACTTGCCGAGGCGCGCAGCCTGCGCGCCGATGCCTGGAGGCCGATAAAGACGGCATATGTCGCCGGACAGCTGCCCGATGACGGCGCTGCTCGCCTTGCCGTTGCTGACGCTCTGGAAACGGCAATCGTGTCTGCGGACGAACTTGCCGATCGCCGCGCCGCAGAGGCAGAACGGGCTGCATCGCTCGCACTCGCGTTGCGGCGCGTCGCAGAGGCAAGGGCTGCGGTCGAGGCGGCAGAGGCAGAGACGGCCGCGCTTGTTGCACAGAGCGAAGTGCGCATCGCGCAATGGGGAAACAGTTTTCCGCAAGTTCTGGTCAAACACCCGGAACTGGCGTCGCTGCTCCAATTTGCCCAGGCGCGGCAGCTGGTGCTGGACGAATCGGAACGGCTACGCAGTTCATCGAATGCGCTCGCAATTGAGGAAGCCCAGCTTGCGCCGACCATCGAGCTGCTCGAACGGGTCGAACAGAGCCGTAAGCTCGATGCCACATTGTCGTTCGCAGCGCGGGTCAGCGCGGTGCAAAACGCCATTTCCCAGCACGAACAAGCACATGCCGAATATACCAGAGACAAGCGGGACCGGGAGGACTTCGCGCGGCAGCACAAGCTGGTTGAGGTGGAAGTGCAACAATTGTCGGACGCACAGGCTGCCTGGGACTTGGCATGGCCTGCGGCAACAGGTGCGCTGGGGCTCAAGCCCGACATTTCGCCGGCAGATGCCAACAGTGTGGTCACCGAATGGGTCGGCGCACGCGGTGTGCTTTCGGCAATAGGGCAGTCCCGCCAGCGGCTAAAGCGCATGGACGAAGATGAGACGAGCCTTGCGACGGATGTCCGCAGCCTCGCGACCGAACTCGCCATCGAGATCGGCGAAGACTGTGTGGTTGCAGCGCAGATGCTGCTGGCCCGGTTTACCGACAACGCCACCGCGCAAACCCAATATGACGGGGTGCTGCCCGACTTTGAGGAGGCGAAGGTCGAGGCAGAACAGGCGCAGAAGGACCTAGGCACGGCTCGGGAGGGGCTGGCTACGCTCGCGGCTTCGGCAAAACTTGATGGCGGCGATGATGCGGCCCTTCTGGACGCAGCTTCACGGTGTGAAGCACGCATGGCTTTGTGCAAAGAGATCGCTCTGGCCGAACGCACCGCGACGGACGTCGGCGACAAGCTTGATCTCGTTGTCCTGCGGGCGGAATGGGGTGAACGCGACCTCGATGAGGTTCGCGCGGAACTGAACGAGCAGACATCGCGTGATGCCGAGATCGAGAGTGAAATCGAGGCAGCCATTCTCGCCGAGAAGGCGGCAAGGGACGACCTTGCTGCCTATCTGAGCCAGAGCGAGGTCAATCACGCCGTTGCCGAACGCGAAGCGGCGGCAGCGCAGATGCATCTCGCCCTCGAACGCTATCTCGAGCTCTCAGTTGCGCGCGAATTGGTGACGTCGGCCATGGCCACGATCCGCGCAGAACAGCAAGATCCGCTCATTGCGCGGGCAGGCGAACTGTTCACGGCAACGACACTCGGTGAATTCGCCGGAATCGAGACCGATATTGATGACAAGGGCCATCCGGTCGTGGTTGGACGGCGCGCCAATGGCGGTATTGCTGCGGTCGCGACCATGAGCGACGGCACCCGCGATCAGCTTTTCCTCGCCTTCCGGCTGGCTAGCCTTGAGAATTACGCCGGTGCGACAGAGCCGCTGCCCTTCATCGCGGACGACATTCTGGTGCATTTCGATGATGAGCGCAGCCAGTCCACGCTCGACCTGCTCGCCGAGTTCGGCAAGACCAACCAGGTCCTGCTTTTCACGCACCATCGCAGCGTCCGGGCGCTTGCTGAACCATTAGCGCGACAAGGCCTTGCAAACATCATCGATCTGGATCGTGCGGCATGAGGTCTGGGTTAACGGAGGCATGGGTGGTTGCGCATTTCGCCAAACCATTGGTCGGATTACAGACCTCGCACGAATGCGGAACACCCGATCGAGAACCGCAACCCCACGACCATCTTCAATCTTTGCGAATCCGGTGACCTTTGCAGATAATCGATAACATCAATGTCCTCCTCGGGGATGAGCTGAAAAAGGACCTCAAGCGGGGGCAACGCCTTCGGATTGCCGCGTCCAGCTTTTCGATCTTTGCGTTCGAGGCTCTCCGTAAGGAGTTGCAGCAAATCGACGAACTGCAATTCCTGTTTACCGAGCAGACGTTCACCGCAGAACGCGCAACCGACGGGAAAGCTCGCGAGCGTCGCGAATTCTTCATACCGAAGGTCAAGCGCGTCGCTGGGCTGACAGGGTCTGAGTTTGAAATCCAGTTGCGCAACCAACTGACGCAGCGCGCTGTCGCGCGTGAGTGCGCGGAGTGGATCCGCAAAAAGGCGCGTTTCAAGTCGAATGCATCGAGCTCGCCTATGCAGCAATTCCTTTCGGCAGACGGCGCGGCAGGCGCGGTTGCCTATATGCCGCTATCGGGCTTTACGGCTGTCGATCTCGGCTACGCCCGCGGCAATGCCGTCTCAAACTTCGTCAATCGGTTCGATGAGGCGTCTCACACGCAGAGCTACATTCAGCTGTTCGACACAATCTGGTCGGACCCGACCCGCGTCGAAGATGTAACCGATGCGATCTGCGATCACATAGCCTCGGTCTACCAGGAGAACTCCCCCGAGCGTATCTACTTCATCATGCTCTACAATATCTTCCATGCGTTTCTGGAAGATATTGACGAGGACGTCCTGCCGAACGACCGCACTGGCTATCAAGAGAGTCTGGTCTGGCAAAAACTGTTCAACTACCAGCGCGACGCGGCCACTGGCATCATCAACAAGCTAGAAACCTATAATGGCTGCATTCTCGCAGACAGCGTAGGCCTCGGCAAAACCTTCACCGCGCTTGCCGTCGTCAAATATTATGAGCTGCGCAATCGCTCGGTTCTTGTCCTGTGCCCGAAGAAGCTGACGGACAACTGGCTCAACTACAGTACCAACCTCAAAACCAACCCTTTTGCCCGGGACCGGTTCAACTACGATGTGCTGTGCCATACCGATTTGTCGCGGACATCGGGCACCTCCAATGGGATCCCGCTCAACCGGGTAAACTGGGGCAATTACGACCTTGTCGTCATCGACGAATCCCACAATTTCAGGAACAATGACGCCTTCAAGGAGAAGGAAACCCGTTATCAGAAGCTGATGAACCAGGTGATCCGGGCCGGTGTCAAAACCAAAGTCCTCATGCTGTCAGCGACCCCGGTCAACAACCGCTTCAATGATCTGCGCAACCAGCTGGCCCTCGCCTACGAAGGTCAGTCCGACATATTGTCCGAGAAGCTGAACACCACATCCAGCGTCGAGGAAATTTTCCGCAGAGCGCAGGCTGCGTTCAACCGCTGGTCCAAGTTGCCGCCTGAGCAGCGCACCGCCGAAACGATCCTGACCGAGCTTGATTTCGACTTTTTCGAATTGCTCGACAGCGTCACGATCGCCCGATCGCGCAAGCACATCACGACATTTTACGACATGACCGACATCGGCCATTTCCCAGAGCGCCGCAAACCGCTGTCGTTCCGTCCGCCGCTGACTGAACTGCCCGGCACGATGGATCTCAACACCATCGTCGCGCAGCTGACCTTGTTGAAGCTGTCGGTCTACGCGCCAACCAGCTACATTCTGCCAAGCCGCCTCGCCAAATATGAGGCGCTTTACGATACCGACGTGTCGAGCGGCGGTGGCAAACTGCGTCAGGCCGACCGCGACAAGAGCTTGCAGGCTTTGATGACAGTCAACCTGCTCAAGCGGCTTGAGAGCTCGATCCACGCCTTCCGTCTCACGCTCGGCTCGCTGGCTGACAACATCCGCAAGACGCTGGATGTGGTCGACAGTTTCCGCTCTGGGGCTGGCTTCGGTGCCGTCGTTGACTATGCCGACGACATTGACGCGCTGGAGGCGGAGGATGACGAGCTCGAAGGTCTCGGCTCCTTCCGCGTTGGTGGCAAGATCCGGATCGACCTGAGCGATATGGATGTTCCCGGCTTCGCCCATGACTTGCAAGGGGATCTCGCGCTGATTGAGGCGCTTCAGGCCGATATGGCCCGGATTACGCCGGAGCATGATGCCAAGCTTCAGCATTTGAAGGCGCTCATTGCGCAAAAGCTTGCCGAACCGATCAACCCCGGCAACCGCAAGCTGATCATATTCACGGCCTTTGCTGACACCGCGCACTATCTTTACGATCAGATTGCGGCCGAGGCGTTGACCCAGCAGCGGATTCATACCGGTCGCGTCACGGGGTCGGATTCGCCAAAATCGACCCTTGGCAAGGGCTATGATTTCCAGACGCTGCTTACCTTGTTCTCCCCGCGCTCCAAGGAGAAGGCGGCGATCATGCCGGACGAGCCGGGTGAGATTGATATCCTGATCGCCACGGACTGCATCTCGGAAGGCCAGAACCTCCAGGACTGCGATTTCCTGGTGAACTACGACATTCACTGGAACCCAGTGCGGATCATCCAGCGGTTTGGCCGTATCGACCGTATCGGCTCGCCGAATGCGCAGATCCAGCTGGCAAACTACTGGCCTGACATCACGCTCGATGACTACATCAAGCTCAAGGAGCGCGTCGAAAACCGGATGATCATTGCCGACGTCACCGCAACCGGCGATGACAATGTGCTGACTGCAAAGGCCAGCGACACGGCCTATCGCCGTGAACAGCTGCGCCGCCTGCAGGACGAGGTGATCGAACTTGAAGATGTCCGTACCGGCATTTCCATCACCGACCTTGGGCTCAACGATTTCCGCATGGATCTGCTCAACTATGTGAAGGAGCATGGCGATCTTGCGTCGGCGGCCAAGGGGCTGCACGCCGTCGTGCCGGCTGATCCTGGCAAGGGTCTCGAGCCGGGCATCATCTTCGCGCTCAAGGCAGTCGGGGGCGATGCATCTGCAAACCGGCAGAACCGGCTGCATCCCTATTATTTGATCTATATGGGCGAAGATGGCAGCGTCGTCGCCGATCAAACTCAGGTGAAACGCCTGCTCGATCTTGTCCGCACTGCCGCGAAGGGCGTAACCGCGCCAGTGCGCCAAGCGTTCGGCCCGTTCAACCAGCGCACCATCGACGGACAGGATATGAGTGGACCGTCCGGGCTTTTGAACGGAGCGATCAGGGTGATGATCGATGCCAAGGAAGAGCGTGATCTGGATAGCTTGTTCTCAACTGGCGCGACCACGGCCCTGACCCACGCCATTCGTGGCCTCGACGATTTCGAACTGATTGCCTTCGTTGTGGTGGAGCAGGCTGACGCCGGAGACCCTGCGTGACGCTTTACGCCTGGCCGGTGCGCACGGCATTTGGCCGGGTCATCCCCAAGAGCCGGATATACAGCGCCGCACAATTGCCCCGCGCGATGCAGGCAAAGTTCGTCGAACAGGTTGAGCGCATGGAATGGACCCATGTGCTGCGGGCCGACCGGCTGAACCTGAAAGCATCCGGCGATGTGGAAGAGCTGGCGGTCATTGCGATCGATCTCTACGCGCCGCACGTTGACCTCGCCGTGCTGGCCGCAATTGAAAAGGCTATTCCCCGCCCGCTGATCATCGAGTTGCGCCATGGCGGCCGCGTGCGCATGGCCATGGCATGGAAGCGGCCCAGCCAAGCTGAAGCGGGCAAATGGGTTACGGCACCGCATGCGTTTACAACGTGGATGCCGGGGGACACCCCGCGCGAAGCCTTGCCCGCCGCGCTGGACATGGCGACTCTCTATGCCCGGTTGCTCGATCCCCTGCTGCCGCCAAAGCAGAGCTCGGACGAGCCGATGGCCGCCCGTGTGGCCCGGTCGGAGGAAGCGGCCCAGCTCGAACGTGAGATTTCGCGAATGGAGGCTGGCCTAAAACGGGAAAAACAGTTTAACAGGAAGGTCGAGCTCAATGCCGAATTGCGTGCAGCCAAAACACGTTATGCTGCGCTTGGAGCCAATACCTGAACAAATAGAAGTGTGAATTGATCGCGCATGGATAAGTTGAAGATGCACAGCCCTGACCTTAGCCAGGACAATATCGCAAAAATTCGTGCATTGTTCCCCGATTGCGTGACCGAAGCCGCCGACGATCAGGGCACCGTTCGCCTCGCGGTCGATTTCGACCAGCTGCGCCAGCTGCTGTCGGATCACATCGTCGAAGGCCCGCAGGAGCGTTATCGGCTCGATTGGCCGGGCAAGCGCGAGGCACTGCTCACTGCCAATGCCCCCATCGCCAAAACCCTGCGTCCGTGCCGGGACGAGAGTGTGGACTTTGACACCACGCAGAACCTGTTCATCGAAGGCGACAACCTCGACGCCCTGAAACTGCTGCAGGAGAGCTATCTCGGCAAAGTGAAGCTCATTTACATCGATCCGCCATACAACACAGGCAATGACTTTATTTATGCGGACGATTTTGCGGAAAAAACATCGGATTTTTTGGTGCGCAGCAACCAATCTGATGAGTCTGGCGGACGTCTAACTGCAAATAACTCAACCAATGGTCGTTTTCATTCCGATTGGCTGAGCATGATGTACGCCCGCCTGAAGCTAGCCAGAAACGTACTACGGCCCGACGGTGTAATTTTTATTTCTATTGATGACAATGAGGCTAACAACCTTCGCAAGATTTGCGACGAGGTATTTGGTGAAGAAAACTTCGTCAGTCAAATCGTGTGGCAACGTTCGAAAAAAGGCGATGCGAAGCTTATCGCCAAAGTTCATGAGTATATTTTATGTTATGTTCGGGACAAATTGTCGGTTGTTGAGCAAGGAATTTGGCGGCGTCCTAAAGACGGAGCCCAGGAGGTTCTCGAAAAATATTCTGAGTTGCGCTCAACATTTGCGAGTGACCATGATGCCATCCGAGCAGAAATGCAATTATGGTATAAGCAGCTTCCGAATGATGATCAACGCAAAGCTCACAAGCATTACAGCTGGTCAGACGACCGAGGGCTGTATTTTGCAGATAACTTTGCTGGCCCCGACGATGGGCGCGCCTCACGACCGCGTCACGAGATTCTACATCCGACTACAGGAAAGTCATGCAAAAAGCCTTCTACCGGTTGGCGATGGGACGAGTCTAAGACAGAGTGGGCATTAAAGCAGACGCCACCAAGGATACATTTCGGACCTGACGAAAGTACGATTCCAAATAGAAAAAGCTATCTGTTTGAAATCGATAGCGAGCCTTTTTCGTCCGTTTTTTATCGGGATGGCCGATCAGCCACGCTCGAAGTTGAGCAACTTGTTGGTAAGGGTTGGTTTCCCTTCCCAAAAAACACCGAAGTGCTGGCCGATTTGATAAGCTTGGTTACGGGCGACGATGACATCATAGTGGATTTTTTTGCGGGCTCAGGAAGCACAGCTCACGCGATCATGAAACTGAATGCCGCCTATGGTTCGGGCCGCAGATTTGTTCTCATTCAGCTGCCAGAAGATACCGGGCGACCAGAGTATCCCACCATCGCAGAAATTTCCAAACAGCGGCTTATCCATGCTGGTACGAAAGTGCTCGAAGGTGAGTGTCATGAACGCTGGAATCGTGACGTCGGCTTCCGAGTTTTGAAGGTCGATAACTCGAATATGTCAGACGTCTTTTATCACCCCGACGAAGTGAGGCAGGACGGGCTTTTTGGCCAGGTCGACAGCGTCAAGTCTGATCGCACCGCTGAAGATCTGCTGTTTCAGGTGCTGATCGACTGGGGAGTTGAACTGACCCTGCCGATCAACCGCGAAACCCTGCACGGCAAAACGGTTTACTCGGTAGATGGGAATGCATTGATCGCCTGTTTCGAAACTGGCGTGACCGATGAGCTGATCAAGGACATTGCCGCCCGCGCGCCCCTGCGGGCCGTGTTCCGCGATACCAGCTTTGCCCGCGATGCTGACCGCATCAATGCTGAGCAGCTCTTCCGCCAGCTATCGCCCGGCACCGAACTGAAGGCCATTTGACGCATGGTCATGAAGCTCAAATTCAAGGTTCAGCCATACCAGACATTGGCGGTCGACGCCGTTGTCGATTGCTTTGCGGGCCAGCCCTTTGCCAGCGGCCCCAGCTTTCGCATCGATCCGGGCAAGCGCAGTCAGGCAGAGGCTTTCGATGACGAGGGCTTCCGCAATACCGACTTTGCGCTGACCGATGCGCAACTGCTCGACAATGTGAAAGCCGTGCAGCGGCGGCAGAACCTGCCGCAATCCGCTTCGCTGACCAGCTTCGCTACCCGAGACACCAAAGGCAAAGCGGTTCCCGCGCCCGGCGCCTACCTCAAGAATATGGCGGCGGTCAGTCCGCTCCATCTCGATGTCGAGATGGAAACCGGCACGGGCAAGACTTATTGCTACATCAAGTCGATGTTCGAACTGAACCGCCGCTATGGCTGGTCAAAGTTCATTATCATCGTGCCGAGCATTGCCATTCGCGAAGGCGTGGCCAAATCGCTGGCGATCACGGCGGAACACTTCACCGAAAGCTACGGCAAGAAGGCACGCTTCTTCATCTACAATTCCAAGCGTTTGCACGAGCTGGAGAGCTTTTCGTCCGATGCCGGGCTGAACGTGATGGTGATGAACATCCAGGCCTTCAACGCCAGCGGCAAGGACAACCGCCGCATTTACGACGCGCTGGACGACTTCCAGTCGCGCAAACCGATCGATGTGATTGCCGCCAACCGGCCAATCCTCATCCTCGACGAGCCGCAGAAGATGGAGGGCAAGGCCACCATCGAAGCGCTGCCAAAGTTTCGTCCGCTGTTTGTCCTGCGCTATTCCGCCACGCACAAGACCGAGCACAACAAGATTCACCGGCTCGATGCCCTCGATGCTTATAATCAGAAGCTGGTGAAGAAAATTCAGGTCCGGGGTATTGCGCTCAAGGGCCTGACTGGCACGACGGCCTATCTCTATCTTGAAGGCATTGAAACGGTCGCCCGCGGCAAAGGCGGCCCCTTTGCCCGCATGGTCATGGAATTGAAGGACGCCACCGGCACGATCAAGCGCCGGATGAAGCGGCTGAAATTTCGCGACGATCTTTATGATCTGTCCGGCCACCTCGACCAATACCGCGACTTCGTTGTCTCACAGATCGATGCCACTGCCGACACAATCGAATTTACCAATGGCATTACGCTCAAGGCAGGTGAGGCCTATGGCGACCTGTCAGAGCGTGACATTCGCCGCATCCAAATTCGGGAAACAATCCGCGCGCATCTGGAGAAAGAGCGCCAGCTTTTCGCCCAGGGGGTGAAAGTGCTGTCGCTGTTCTTCATCGATGAGGTTGCAAAGTACCGCGACTATACCCGCGACGACCAGAACGGCGATTATGCCCGCATGTTCGAGGAAGAATATGCCGAAGCCATGGACGAAGTGCTGGCTGAGCTGCCGCTGGAAGAAGCCGCTTGGCGCAAGCATCTCGAGGCCATTCCTGTCGCCAAAACGCACGATGGCTATTTCTCGATCGACAAGAAGTCCAAGCGCCTCAAAGACCCTGAACTCGGCGCGCGCTCGACCGATTCAGACGATACTGACGCCTATGACCTGATCCTCAAGGACAAGGAACGGCTGCTTTCGTTCGAGGAGCCGGTGCGGTTCCTGTTCTCGCATTCCGCGCTGCGCGAAGGCTGGGATAACCCGAACGTGTTCGTCATGTGCATGCTCAAGCAAAGCCTCAACATGATTTCCCGCCGTCAGGAAGTCGGTCGCGGCCTTCGTTTGGCCGTCGATCGTTTCGGCGACAGGCTCGACAATCCAGCGACAGTCCACGACGTGAACATCCTTTCGGTGATTGCCAGCGAGAGCTATTCGGATTTCGTGGCTGGGTTGCAGCAGGAAATCGCCGAAAGCCTGTCGGCCCGCCCGAGGAAAGCCAGCGAGGCCTATTTTACCGGCAAGCAATTGCAGACTGCCGATGGCCCGGTGGCAGTCACGCCGCAAATGGCGACCCAGATCCATCGCTATCTGATCAAGAACGATTACATCGATGAAACCGATCAGATCACCGATGTCTATTACAAGGCGAAAGCCGAGGGGACGTTGGCGATGCTGCACGAGGATCTCGTGCCGTATCAGGCTGAAGTCCTGGGGCTGATCGATAGTGTCTATAGCGACAGCGCCCTCCCCAAGTTCGAAGACGGCCGGAAGCCGAAGCGCAATCCGCTCAATGACAATTTCCAAAAGGCAGAGTTTCAGGAGCTTTGGAACCGCATCAACCGGAAGGCAGTCTACCGCGTCGATTTCGATACCGACGAATTGATCGCGAAGTGCGTCAACGCGCTGGACCGCGAATTGCGTGTTACCAAGCTGCAGTATGCGGTGCAGACGGGCATCCAAGTCGATCAGGTTACCGACGAGCAGTTGCGTGAGGGGACAGGCTTCAACATCACGCGCAATGAGACGGTGAAAGCCTCATCTGCGCGTTCGGCAGTGAAATATGATCTGCTCGGCAAAGTGGCGGAGGAAACGGACCTTGTGCGCCGGACCGTCGCGTCCATCCTGGCAGGAATCGAGCCTGCGATCTTTGACCAATATCGCGCGAATCCAGAGCATTTCATCTCGGAAGCAGCGCGGCTGATCAAGGAGCAGAAGGCCGGCCATCTGATCGAGCAGCTGGTCTATGACCCTATCGATGAGCGCTATGATGCTGACATTTTCACAGCAGCCGAAATCGGACAGGACTTCACGCGCGCCACGGAACGGCTGAAGCATCACGTATTCGACTATTGCATCACGGACTCGAACGTTGAGCGTGATTTTGTGGGAGAGTTAGATACGAGCGCCGAGATTGAGGTCTACGCCAAGCTACCTCGCGGCTTTTTGATCCCCACACCGGTCGGTGACTATAACCCTGATTGGGCAATCGTTTTTCGGACCGGTAAAGTGAAGCACATCTACTTCATCGCAGAGACGAAGGGTTCGATGTCGTCCTTGGCATTGCGTGACCTTGAACGGGCAAAGATCAATTGCGCGAAGAAGTTCTTTGCCAAAATGGCTGAGTCCAATCCGACACCCAATGTGCGATACGGCGTAGCGGACAGCTATACCAAGCTGATGGAACTCGTGTCCGCTTGAAGCAGAGCTGGTGGGCTAAGGCGTTTTTCTAACCTTGCTTCCAGCCGCCTTGAGCCGAATTTGCACATGGCCCGACTCCGTGCGGCGCGATTCAAATGCGCCTGCTTTGTCGACCAGGTCGCTGAGTTTCGCCTGACCATATGTGCGCGGATCAAAGTCCGATGCTAGCTCGGCGAGGCGTTGGCCGACGCGGCCCAATGGCACCCAGCCGCCATCGTCGTCCAGTTGGGCAATGGCCTTGCGAATAAGCGGTGCAGCGGCGCTTGGCGATTGTTTGGCTGCCGCTGGGCGAAGATCGGCCCGTTCGGGTTCCTCTGAAGTGGGCGCTTCTGGCAACAGGTTCTCGGTGTAGATAAACCGGCGGCAGGCCTGACGGAAGCTCTCGGGCGTTTTCTGCTCGCCAAAGCCATAGACGTCTATGCCCTGTTCGCGGATGCGGGCGGCCAAGCCGGTAAAGTCACTGTCAGAGGAAACCAGGCAGAAGGCGTCGAAGCGACCCGCATGGAGCAGGTCCATCGCGTCAATCACGAGCGCGATGTCAGAGGCGTTTTTGCCTGTGGTGTAGGCGAAGTTCTGCTGCGCCCGAATGGCATGTGTCGACAGCACATCTGCCCAAGATTTGAGGCGGGTGCCGGAAAAATCGCCATAGATTCGGCGCACGCTTGCTTCGCCAATTTTGGCAATTTCTTCGAACAGGCGCGTAGCGATACGCGCGGAGGCATTGTCGGCGTCGATTAGGACAGCGAGACGCGGGGCACGGAGTTCGTTCGACATGTATGATCGGATAACCCTGCGTCGTTAACAATTGTGCCCTTAACGGCCCACATCGCAATTCCAGACAATTCTCATTTGCTCAAGAACTTGTGCCCAAAACCACCAATATGGAGGCGGTCGTAGCTGGCAGATAGCAAACATTCTTGCGATTGGTCGAAAATTGCGCCTCAATACCCGAAAGATAACGGGTCGGGAGTGCTGCAAGCGCATGGATATCGAGCTTCGACAACTTCGCTACGCGTTGCTCACGGCGGACACTCGCAGTTTCTCGCGCGCCGCGAACACGCTCAATATGCGGCAGGCGACGCTCAGCCAGCGCATCACGCTGCTCGAGGATCAACTTGGAATCAAGTTGTTCAACCGGACCACACGCGGTGCCGAGCCGACAGAGATGGGCAAGGTTTTCCTCGAATCCGCGCGGCGCATCATGACTGACCTTGAGAACCTTCAAACGACGGCGCGAGCGGTCAGCTATGGTGATCAAGGGCGATTGGCCGTTGGCTACAGCTCGTCATTGATGGCGGGAAATCTGAAGCAGACGTTTTCCGAGTATCTGACACGGTTTCCCGACGTCCAGTTTGATGGCGTCGAAGCTGGACCTGAAAAGCTGTTGAACGGCCTGTTGTCACGGACCATCGACGTGGCGGTTGCGCCGACTGGTTTGGAAGACAGCGGCATAACATCGCGAAAGGTGTGGTCGGACCGTTTGATGGTCACTTTGCTGGCGGATCACAAGCTGCTCGAGAATGACCGTATCCACTGGAGCGATTTGCGGCGCGAAATTTTCGTTGTGCCCAGCAGCGGTGTCGGACCGATCATCGCCAATCTCATTGCCGCGCGCCTCACCGAGCAAGGTTATCGCCCGAATATCATCGTGCAGGATACCAGCCTCGAGAGCGTGCTCAGCATCGTTTCGGTCGGCCGGTTCGTGACGAT
>JBDTLS010000037.1:0-16010 GCA_039934655.1 Sphingobium sp. | reverse complement strand
GCTTTGGGCGCACGATTGCTATTTTATTCGTGGCGGCGCTCATCATCGCGGGACTGCTGTTCGCTACCGGATTCTGGAAAGCAGATGTCAAGGGCGGCGCACTGCCTGACGTTAAAGTAAGCGCAGACGGCGGCAAAATGCCTGCTGTGAACGTTGATTCCAAGGAGGTCGTGGTCGGCACCAAGGAAACAACCGTTGATGTGCCCAAGGTTTCGACCGAAGAGAAGAAAATTGACGTCCCGGTGGTGGGTGTCAAAGACAATTAACGCTTGGCGGGGGTGGCGAGCAGCTTCGAAAAAGCCGCCACCCCTGCACCGGGACCATCCACGTGTCCCCACACCGCAGAACTGGTCGCGATGAAGTCCGTCCCTGCGGCAATGAGCGGGTCGGCATTTTCCGCTGTGATCCCGCCAATCGCTACGCAAGGCAATCCGAACACCGTGGTCCACCAGCTTAGGATCGACGGATCGGGCCGGTGCATGGTTTCCTTCGTAGTGGTCGGATAAAAAGCGCCAAACGCCACATAATCCGCGCCCGCCTCGCCCGCCTCCATCGCCAGATGGCGGCTGTCGTGGCAGGTAACACCGATCTGCGCGCCAGGACCGAGATGTTTGCGGGCATCGCGCACGTCGCCATCCCCCTGCCCCAGATGCACGCCATCCGCCCCCAAGCGCACGGCCAGTTCAACCGAATCGTTGATGATGAACGCCACGCCGTGGTCCGCGCACAGCTTTTGTAGCGGCGGCGCAAATGCGGCTATCGCCTCATCATCGACGCCCTTCAACCGCAACTGAAACGCGGCCACCGCGCCCGCGGCAAGCGCCTGTTCGAGCGATCCGGCAAACCCCGCATCAATGCTGGGCGGTGAAATCAAGTAAAGCTGGCACGCCGGGCGGCGGTCACGCTCAAAACGATCGGCGAAGTGCGGGTCGAGCGCGAGTTCATCATCGGTAAAGTCTGTCATGCAGGCCCTCTATCGCCTTTGACGCAATCAGGCCAGAGCAGCCTCAATCGCGCTCACCAGCGCCACATCATCCGGCGCTGTTGTAGGCGCGAAGCGACCGATCACCTCTCCGTCGCGGCCTATCAGGAATTTTTCAAAATTCCACAGCACTTCGGGGGATTCTGTCGGCACCATGCCATATCCGCGCAATTTATCCCGGAATCCTTCGCTGTCCCCCCCAACCTCCGGTCGTGCCGCCGTCAGCGTGGCGTAAAGCAGGTGCTTTTCCGGCCCGGTCACCACGATCTTTTCAAACATTGGGAAATTGACGCCGAAATTGGTCGTGCAAAACGTCGCTATTTCTGCCTCGCTGCCCGGTTCCTGCGCGCCGAAATCATTGGCCGGGAAACCGAGCACCACCAATCCCCGGTCAAAATATTTCTTATGCAGCGCCTCCAGACCTTCATATTGCGGGGTCAGGCCACATTTCGAAGCGACATTTACGACGAGCAGCACTTTGCCTGCATAGTCGCCAAGACTGGCGTCCTGATGCGTAATGGTTTTGAGCGGAATGGATTGCAAAGCATTGGTCACGGACATGCCTCTCTGGTTTCTTCGATCTGAT
Source organism: Sphingobium sp. (assembly GCA_039934655.1). Lineage (GTDB taxonomy): Bacteria > Pseudomonadota > Alphaproteobacteria > Sphingomonadales > Sphingomonadaceae > Sphingobium. The sequence continues at coordinate 14,442 of JBDTLS010000037.1, read as the reverse complement.
TTCAACACAAGGATGCATCAAAAAAAAGGGCGGAGCAATCGCCCCGCCCATCGTTTATATATGCGAGAGCGGCGGCGGGCGACGCTCAATGCAAATTCAGCCCTTAACCGTCGATGCCTTGTGGATTTCATCGATGGCACCGCCCAGCGAGCCGTTGAACGCATCGTCATCCATCTGGTGACGCAGATCTTCGAGCAGCGCACGGCTAAAGCTGGCGATCATGCCCGGATTCTTCGCGAGTTGGGCACAGGCATCTGGGCGGCTATACCCACCCGACAGCGCCACCACGCGCAGCACGCGCGGATGATTGGTAAGCGGCGTGTAAAGCCCCGCCTGCTCAGGAATGCTCAGCTTCAGCATGACCTGCGCGTCGCCCGTCATCGCATCCAGTGCCTTGGTCAGTTCTTCGAGCAAAATCTGGTCGCATTCGGCGCGCTGCGCACTCTTGATGTTAATTTCCGGTTCCAGCATCGGCATCATACCGTGCGAAAGAACCTGCTGCCCCACCTCAAACTGTTGCTTGACGATGGCGGCAATGCCTTCGCGGTTGGCGAGGTTGATGACCGACCGCTCCTTGGTGCCGTAAACGCCCAGCGCCTTCGCCCGCGTCAGCAGCGCGTCGAGATCGGGCATCGGCTTCATCATCTGCACGCCGTTCACTTCGTCTTCGAGACCCTTGTCGATCTTGATAAACGGCACAACACCGCGTTCGGACAGCGCCTGTGGCACGGTCTTGCCGTCCACAGTGCCATCCATCGTGCGCTCAAACAGGATCGCACCGATCACCTTCTCCCCGGTGAAAACCGGCGCAGTAATAATCCGGCAACGCATATCATGGATAAGGCCGAACATTTCTTCGTCGTTCGCAAAGGCATCCGCTTCGATACCATAGCCCTTGAGCGCCTTGGGCGTCGAACCGCCGCTCTGGTCGAGCGCGGCGATAAAGCCGGCGCCGCTGGCAATCTTGTCGCGCATTTCCGCAAAGTTCATTTTTTCTATCCCTGTCTGCACCAAAGGAAATACTCAGTCGTGATAATTGTGGCGGCCCTACTCGAAGTTTGGGCGATCCTCAATGTTGCAACGCAATAAAAAGGGTTAATCGCCTTATCCCTGCATCAGCGCCACAACGCCTGGCAATTCCTTGCCTTCCATCCATTCGAGGAATGCGCCGCCTGCCGTTGAAACGAAAGTGAAATCCGCCGCGACCCCCGCATGGTTGAGTGCGGCGACCGTATCTCCACCGCCCGCAACCGACACCAGCGATCCTTCACGCGTCAACGCCGCCGCCGTTTTGGCAAGCGCCACCGTCGCCGCATCAAACGGAGCCATCTCGAACGCGCCCATCGGGCCATTCCACACCAACGTGCGGCAGGTCTTGAGCACATCGCCCAGCGCCTCCACCGCCGCTGGCCCCACATCGAGGATCATTTCATCGGCTGCGACCTCATGCACGTTGCAGGTACGCAGCGAGGCGGGGTTGGCGGCAAATTCTTTCGACACGACAACGTCATAGGGCAGGTGGATCGTGCATCCGGCAGCATCCGCTGCGTCCATGATTCTTTCAGCGGTGTCGGTCAGGTCATGCTCGCACAGGGATTTGCCGACATCGACACCCCGTGCCGCGAGGAAAGTGTTAGCCATGCCACCGCCGATAATCAGGTGGTCGACCTTACGCATAAGGTGGGTCAGCACGTCGAGCTTGGACGAAACCTTCGCTCCGCCAACAACCGCTGCGACCGGCTTTTCGGGGCTGCCGAGCGCCTGTTGCAGCGCCGTCAGTTCAGCTTCCATCGATCGGCCAGCAAATGAAGGCAACACATGCGCCAGCCCCTCGGTCGAGGCGTGGGCGCGGTGCGCAGCCGAAAAGGCATCGTTGACATAAAGATCGCCGAGCGCGGCAAACCGCTGCACCACTGCCGGATCGTTCTTTTCTTCACCGCCAAAAAAGCGGGTGTTTTCCAGCACGGCAATGTCGCCGGGCGCGAGTTTGGTGACGGCGTCGGCATCCCCTTCCCAGTCAATATAAGTGACGGGGCGCCCCAATACCGCTGACAATGGCCCGACGACCTGCTCCAGCGACAATTCCTTGCTCGGCGCTTTGGGCCGCCCGAAATGCGCAAGTACCAACACCTTCGCGCCGCGATCGGATAGCTCGTTGATCGTCGGCATCGCGGCCCGCAACCGGGTATCATCGCTGACCTGCCCGCCCTGCATGGGCACGTTCAGATCCTCGCGCACCAGCACGGCCTTGCCGGCAATGTCGCCCATATCATCGAGGGTTTTGAAGGATGTCACGTTACATATTCCCGTATTGCAAAACCGCCCGCCAGTCTGGTGACGGGCGGGCGGTGGTATTTTGGATCAGAGGAATTTCGCCACCACGCCAGTGGTATCGATCATCCGGTTGGAAAAGCCCCATTCATTGTCATACCAGCTCAACACACGCACCAGCTTGCCATCGATGACCGCCGTTTCGAGGCTGTCGACAGTCGAGCTGCGCGCGTCGCCGTTATAATCGACCGACACCAGCGGTTCGTCCGAATAGCCCAGTACGCCCTTTAGCGGACCGGATTCCGAAGCCGCCTTGAGCAAACCGTTGACTTCCTCAATCGTGGTGGCCCGGCTCGGGATGAACTTCAGGTCCACCACTGACACGTTTGGCGTCGGCACGCGGATCGACGAACCGTCGAGCTTGCCCTTCAGCGCGGGAAGAACCTCACCCACCGCGCGGGCCGCGCCGGTCGTGGTCGGGATCATCGACAGCGCAGCGGCGCGCGCCCGGCGCATATCCGAATGCAACTGGTCCAGCGTGTTCTGGTCGTTGGTGTAGCTGTGCACCGTGGTCATAAAGCCGCTTTCGATACCGATTGCATCATGCAGCACCTTGGCGAGCGGGGCGAGGCAGTTGGTCGTGCAGCTCGCGTTGGAAATCACGATGTCGTCGGCAGTCAGCGCATCATGGTTGACGCCGAACACCACCGTCCGGTCCACGCCGCTTGCGGGAGCGGAAATAACCACGCGCTTGGCGCCTGCGGTAAGATGGGCGCTGGCCTTTTCCTTGCTCGCAAAGATGCCCGTGCACTCCAGCGCGATATCGACTTTATTCGCGGCGTGCGGCAGATTGGCGGGATCACGCTCGGCAGAGACATGGATGCGCTTGCCGTTGATGATAAGGTCGTTGCCATCGACTTCGACCGTGCCGGGGAAATTGCCGTGCACAGAGTCGCGCTTGAACAGCAGGGCGTTGGACTTGGCCGCGCCCAGATCGTTGATGCTGACCAGTTCCAGATCATGGTCGGTACGCGACAAGATAGCGCGCGCGACCAGACGACCGATGCGACCGAACCCGTTAATTGCTACTTTGACTGTCATGGGAATATACTCCTGCAAAACATTGAAATTATTTGTTTAATGCCGTCAAAATTTGCGGCGTTATTTTATCTGCGGTGAGGCCGAAATGGTCATAGAGAGCCTCGATCGGCGCCGATGCGCCGAATGTGTCGATGCCGAAACGTAAACCGGCGATGCCGGTGATCGCTTCCCAGCCAAAGGTCGTGCCCGCTTCGATCGACACGCGCAGCACGTCATGCGGCAGCACTTCGTCCCGATAAGCGGCGTCCTGTGCCATGAAGCGTGACCATGATGGCATCGACACGACATCCGCGCCAATCCCCTGCCCGTCCAGTTGCTGTGCGACCTGCATCGCGATTTCGACTTCCGATCCGGTGGCGATAATCGCAACCTTGCGTGGTTCCTTGGCGGCATAGAGCCGATAGGCGCCGCGTGCGCTGCGGTTTTCGTTTCCGTCGCTGCGCAATTGAGGCAAGTTCTGGCGGGTCAGCGCCAGCACCGACGGGCCGTTCGCATTTTCCAGCGCCAATGCCCAGCACTCGGCGGTTTCCACGACATCGCACGGGCGAAACACTTCGAGGTTGGGGATCATCCGCATCGACATGATATGTTCGATCGGCTGATGGGTGGGGCCGTCCTCGCCCAACCCGATACTGTCATGCGTCAACACATAGACGACCCGCGCCTTTTGCAGCGCCGACATGCGGATCGCGTTGCGGCAATAGTCGGAAAAGACGAGGAACGTGCCACCGTAAGGCACCACGCCGCCATGCAGCGCCATGCCATTCATCGCCGCCGCCATACCGAACTCGCGAATGCCGTAATAGACATAGCGACCAGAATAATCGTTTTTTGTGAATGGCTTGGTGGACGAGGTTTTGGTGTTGTTGGAACCCGTCAAATCCGCCGATCCGCCGACCAGTTCTGGCAGCGCGGCAGTCAACGGACCCAGCGCCATCTCGCTCGCCTTGCGGGTAGCGACCTTCTGCGGCGCGTCGATCAGGCCAGCGACAAAATCCTTGAGTGCGGCCGATGCATCGAGCTTGCCCGCCTGACGCCGTTCAAACTCGGCGCGCTCGGGGTGGGACGCCAGACGATCGGTCCACGCCGCCCGCACAGTGCGGGAGCGTGTGCCCGCTTCCTCCCACACAGATTTGATTTCATTCGGTATTTCGAACGGCGCATAGGGCCAGTCGAGCGCCACGCGCGCAGCAGCGACTTCCGCCGCGCCCAGTGCCGCCCCATGCACATTATGGGTGCCCTGCTTGTTGGGGGCGCCGAAGCCGATGATCGTGCGGCACGCAACGAGCGAAGGGCGCGGGTCAGCCAGCGCCTCATCCAGCGCACGGCGAATGTCGGCGAAATCATGCCCGTCGCATTCCGTCACATGCCAGCCAGATGCACGATAACGCGCGGGGATATCTTCACTCGACGACATCTCCACATCGCCATCGATGGTAATGCGGTTGTCATCCCACAACACATTGAGCCGACCGAGGCCCAAATGCCCGGCCAGGCCAACCGCTTCGTGGTTGATGCCCTCCATCAAGCAGCCATCGCCCGAGATCACCCAGGTATTATGATCCACCAGATCGTCGCCGAAGGTTGCATTCAACTGCCGCTCGGCCATCGCCATACCGACTGCGGTGGCAAAGCCCTGCCCCAACGGCCCGGTCGTCGTCTCGACACCGGCGAGTTCGAAATTCTCCGGGTGGCCCGCGCAGGGGCTATGCAGCTTGCGGAAATTACGGATATCGTCAATCGTCGGCCGGGCATAGCCGGTCAGGTGAAGCAGCGCATAGATCAGCATCGATCCATGACCAGCCGACAGCACGAATCGGTCGCGGTCCGGCCATTTGGGATCGCTCGCATCGAATGTGAGATATTCGCGGAACAACACAGTTGCCACATCGGCCATGCCCATCGGCATACCCGGATGCCCGCTGTTCGCAGCTTCCACAGCGTCCATAGCGAGGGCGCGGATTGCATTCGCGAGTGTCTTTTCGGGGATGGGCATTGAGTATTGCTCTTTCATGACGATCAGGCACGCGCTCGCGAGTCGCATTTGTCCGGCCCCATTTGTCGCCACATGCTCGCCCCGTCAACCGGCTCGACCCCAAAGTCCGCACACTCCGCCAATTTTGGGACGTGAATTGCGACATCATAAATTTTTGCAATTGCCGGGGTTCTTGCTATGAAACCCTATGCCCAGTGCTGCACTCCTTCAGGCCGTAAATCGACTGGACCAGGCCGTCAGCACGCTTGAGTCCCGGATCGATGGGATGGAACAGACGCCGTCAGCGGCTGACGAACGGCGGCAAGTGGCTGTCCGCGCCGCGCTCGCCGAGCTGGACAAGCTGATCGCGGGCGTCAAACGCCCCAGCCCGGAGCAACCCGGCCCAGAACAGCACGGCCCAGAAGGCGAATCCGCCGATGGCTGAGGTTCCGCTGACCATTGGCGGGCGCCAATATGATGTCCATTGTCGCGACGGCGAGGAAGGGCAGCTTGTGCGCCTCGCCGCGATGATTGATGCCAAGACGGCGCAAGCCCGCCTCTCGTCACCCGGCTTGACCGAGGTACGCCAGTTGCTGTTCGCGGCGATATTGCTGGCCGATGAGGTTCAAGAACTATCCGGCAACGTCCACGCTCGCCAGCCCGGTCTTGCATTGCCGCCCGCAGACACCAGTGCTGAGGACGATCAGATAGCGGGACAGATCGACGCTCTGTCTGCACGCCTCGAAACGCTGGTCGCAACTCTGGCGCAAAGACTTGCCCCGGAGGGCGCAACGTCCTAGATAGATGGGGACGGGCACTGCCTGGCACGAGCTTTAGCGAAAATCCCTGAGGCGATATTACTTCCTAGGGAGCTGTCCCTGTCCGGGTCCTGGCCCGATGCATATGGTTCCCACCTGACGTTGAGGCGTCAGAGGATATTCCGGCAAACGACCAAGGCGGTCCCGTCACCCGTCTGCCCCCCGTTGCCCTATCGCCCCCTGCGGAGAGTTAAGCTGACCGACAAATCGACCCTCCGTTTGCAGGCACGGGGCGCACGTGCGGATTTTGTCTCCGCGCTGGACCCGATGGCACACCGGCTTGCGTTTCGCGCGGTGCCAACCCCGCTGCGCGCCGCTTTATCGGACCGCGCTTGCATCGCGCTTTATGTTCCTCTGGACGATGAGGCCCCCGCTTTGCGCCTTGCCGATGCGTTGCTGGCGGATGGCAAACAATTGTGCCTTCCGCATGTCATCGACCGGATGGGAACGATGGAATTTCGGTGCTGGAACCCCGGCGATGAATTGATCGAGGGACGCTTTGGCACGCGCAGCCCTGGCGAGGGCGCCTCGGTGCGTATTCCCGACGCATTTTTTGCGCCATTGTTGGCGTTTGACGACAATATGACCCGACTGGGGCAAGGCGGCGGCTATTATGATCGCGCCTTCGCGCGTTACCCGGACGCCTTGCGTGTCGGTATTGCATGGTCGGTTCAGCAGGCTGACGGCCTGCCGAGCGATCCGTGGGACTTACCGCTCGACGCCGTACTGACCGAACGGAGCTATATAGAAGCCGCGAACGCGCGCGAGGAGAACCGGGTGTGAGCAAGCGTGATAGCAATCGACAGCCCCCAGCCTCCTACCAGCCCCCTGCCCCCGCCAGTCCACCCATCGGCGCGCGGCCCAGCTGGCGTAAACCCGCAGGCATGTTCATGATATTGGCGCTGATCGCGCTGTGGGCTTTTATGATCGGCAGTTTTTCGGGGCATATCGCGCAAATTCCGACATGGGCGCAGATTCCGCTTTATATCTTTACCGGGATCATCTGGATCATGCCACTCAAGCCGTTGTTGCGATGGATGGAAACCGGGCGCTGGCGCTAGAGCGCTTTCCAGTCAGGTGAAATCACCTGACTGGAAAGCGCTGTAAAACATTAGGATAGAGCGGTCGAGCCGATGCAATCGGATCGCAAACCGCTCTGATCGACGGACTAGTGGCGATATATCGTGGGAATATTTTGCCCGATTTATCGGGCAAATGGCGCGAGTGACGGGACTTGAACCCGCGACCTCCGGCGTGACAGGCCGGCGCTCTAACCAACTGAGCTACACCCGCGTATGGTGTGGAGTGGCGCAGCTATAAGAAGCCAATCGCGCTGTCAACACCGCAAAGCGCCTTACTGCGCAATATCCTTGCCTGCCTGATCTTTGGTTGCCCGGCGCGGGGTGGCGGTCAATGTTCCCGATTCAAACAGGAACCCGGCGATATCGGGCTTTCCGGCGGCGGCGGCGACCGTCTGGATGATAATCATCAGTGGCACCGCAAGCAGCGCACCCGGCGTTCCCCACACCCAACCCCAAAAGCTCAACGATATGAGAATCAACATCGGGTTGATCGTCAGGCGGCGCCCCAATATCTGCGGCGTGACGACATTTGCTTCGATCAGATGGAACGCAACCTGCACGGCCGCTGGTAACAGCGCCATCCATATGTCGTTGAACACCATTAATCCGCCCAGCCCCATCAGCACCGCAGCGAGCATCGGGCCGAGGTAAGGAATGAAATTCAGCAAAGCGACGATCCCACCCCACATCAGCGGAGACGGCATACCGATCAGGCTGAGCGACACCGCAACCGCCATGCCAAGGCTAACGTTAATGACAAGAATCGTGAGCACATAGGTCGACGTCGCATCGACGACATTCTGGATAACATGCGCAATCGCCATCGCCCCGCCAAAACTCCCACGGCTTTCGATTGCGCCGCGCCGCAGCTTCGACCACCCGGCGAGGAAGAAATAGATCACCAACAACGCGAACATCATCTGCACGAACGCTGCCGGGGCCGTGGTCGCCGCCAGTTGCAACAGCGAATTTGGCGCTTCGATCGCTACGGTCTGCGCAGCGGCAACCGGGCCGGTCGCCAACATGTGCAGAATCTCGTCAACGAATTTGTTAAGTTGAGAATATATATCGATAATTGGTGAAAGATTGTCCTGAATCTGACCGATTTTCGACGGCAATATGCGAAACCAGTCGGTCGCCGGGACGATAATCAGCACCAGCGCGGTATTGGCGACTGCCAAAAACGCCACGACACAGATCAGCGCCGCCATCGAAGAGGGTACGCCGCGCCGTTCCATCCACTCCAGAAACGGCACCAGCGCAATCGCAATCACCACCGCCGCCGTCAGCGGCAAGAAAAACGCCGACCCGGCCTGCAAAGCAAATGGCAGCGCCAAGAACAAGCCAATACCAGCGATGAAAACCAGTCCCGCCATCAAGCGATCGCGCCGCCGGTCAATCTCATCGTGATTTTCAACTGGCTTTGCGGAGTTTTCGGCCATTTTATTCCCTACAGGCGCCAATGAAGATATGGCGTCCCAACCTTCGCAGGCTCGCGTCATAGCGTCAATCGCATCACAGGGTTCCCAGCGCAGAAAAAGAGGTTTACGGCCTTGCCTCGCGATGCCGAACCAGTAACAGAGTGTTCGCGTTTACATACAGACAGGAATCACGATTACATGCGTAAGGGTATTATATTGGCCGGTGGATCGGGAACGCGGCTTTATCCGTTAACCCGCGCAACATCGAAGCAATTGATGCCGGTGTTTGACAAGCCGATGATTTATTATCCGCTGTCCGTACTTATTCTAAGTGGTATCCGCGATATTCTTATTATCACCACACCAGAGGATCAGGCCGCTTTCCGCGCGTTGTTGGGGGATGGCAGCGAAATGGGGCTGAACATCCAATTTGCCGTGCAGCCCAGCCCCAATGGCCTCGCCCAAGCCTATCATATCGGCGCCGATTTTGTCGGCACCGACCCGTCCGTGCTGATATTGGGCGACAATATCTTTTACGGGCACGGCCTGACCGAGTTGCTCGAAACCGCGTCCTCACGGGACGAAGGCGCAACCGTGTTCGGCTATTATGTTCAAGATCCGGCCGCCTATGGCGTCGTATCCTTCGACGCCAATGGCAAGGCGCAGACGATCGAGGAAAAGCCCGCCCAACCGAAATCCCATTATGCGGTGACGGGCCTGTATTTTTATGATGGCAATGCGGTCGAATATGCCCGCCAGGTCAAGCCATCGCCGCGCGGGGAGCTGGAGATCACCGATCTCAACCGCATGTATCTGGAAGCCGGTAAGCTGTCGGTCGAAATCATGGGACGTGGCTTTGCGTGGCTGGACACCGGGACGCACGGGTCGTTGCTGGACGCCGCCAATTTCGTACGCATTACCGAGGAGCGTCAGGGTCTAAAAATCTGCTGCCCGGAGGAACTGGCGTGGCGCAAAGGATTTATCGATGATGTCCAGCTCGAACGGTTGGCCGCGCCGCTCGTTAAATCGGGTTATGGCGAATATCTGTTGGGCTTGCTCAAACAGGGTGTGCAATGGAGCTGATCCCGACCGCAATCCCTGATGTGCTGATTATCGAGCCAAAAGTTATTGGCGACGAGCGTGGCTTCTTCATGGAAAGCTGGAATGCTGCGACCTTTGCCGCCAAGGGACTGGACCTGCATTTCGTGCAAGACAACCATAGTCGTTCGTCGAAAGGCGTGCTGCGTGGGCTGCATTACCAACAACCGTCGCCCCAGGGCAAGCTGGTGCGAGCGACCGCGGGCGCAGTGTTCGATGTCGTGGTCGATCTGCGCGTGCACTCACCCGCGTTCGGCAAATGGGTCGGCGTGGAACTGAGCGCCGCCAACAAGCGCATGATGTGGGTGCCGCCCGGCATGGCGCACGGGTTCCTCTGCCTCGAAGATGGCACGGACTTCATGTATAAATGCACCGGATTTTATGCGCAGGAACATGAGTATTGCCTGTTGTGGAATGATCCCGCGATCGGCATCGAGTGGCCGCTTGATGGCATCACGCCGCGGCTGTCCGCCAAGGATGCCATCGGCACACCGCTGGCGCAGGCGGTGACGTGCCCGTGATTACGCTGATTACCGGAGTGGGCGGGCAAGTTGGCCGGGCGCTGGTTGCATGTGCGCCGGGCGATGTGACGGTTCATGCGCTCGATCGAGCCGCGCTCGACCTCGCCGATCCGCGCGCCATCGCGGAAACGGTCAAGCGACTGTCGCCCGATGTAATTTTCAATGCCGCTGCCTACACGGCGGTCGACAAGGCCGAGAGCGAGGCGGACATCGCGCGGGCTATCAACGTCGACGCCGTCGCCGCGCTCGCCAATGCGGCCCAAACGGTCGGCGCGCAACTGGTGCATATTTCGACCGACTTCGTGTTCGACGGAAGTGGCGGCACGCCCTACCCGCCCGATGCGATGACCTCTCCTTTAGGCGTCTATGGCACGACCAAGCGCGCAGGCGAGCTGGCCGCTGGTCCAGACGCGCTGATCGTGCGCACCGCATGGGTATACGCCAGCCAAGGCGCCAATTTCGTCAAAACCATGCTGCGTTTGATGGCAGAGCGTGATGAAGTGCGCGTGGTCGCCGACCAGATCGGCACCCCCACTTGGGCGTCGAGTTTGGCGCAGGCGCTCTGGCAACTGCACGACCTGGGTGCGCGCGGCATCTATCATTATACCGACAGCGGCGTCGCGAGCTGGTATGATTTTGCGCTCGCCATACAGGAAGAATCGGTTGCGTGCGGATTGCTCACCCGCGCAGTGCCCATCATCCCAATCACCACCGCCGATTTCCCGACGCCCGCACGCCGACCATCCTGCGGCGTGCTGGACAAGCAGGCGACGACCGCTCTACTGGGCCGAGCCGCCCCCCACTGGCGCGTCAATTTGCGCCATATGCTCGGAGAATTGCTCACTCATGGCTGATCTGCTCGTTACCGGCGGCGCCGGGTTCATCGGCGCGAATTTCGTGCATTATTGGGGGAAACATCATCCTGCCGACACCGTCACGGTGCTCGATGCGTTGACCTATGCCGGCAATCGCGACAACCTCGTTGGCCTCAGCGAGGTCGATCTGGTCGTCGGCGATATTTGCGATACCGAACTCGTTTCGCGCCTGCTGGATGAGCGCAAGATCGACACGATTGTGCATTTCGCCGCCGAAAGCCATGTCGACCGGTCGATCACCGGCCCGGATGCGTTCGTCACAACCAACGTCGTCGGCACCCACAGCCTGCTCAAAGCCGCCAAAACGGCATGGCTCGACACCGGCATCGGTCGCCCGCACCGTTTCCATCATGTATCGACCGATGAAGTATATGGGTCGCTGGGACCGGATGACGCGGCGTTCAGCGAGGAAACCCCGTATGCGCCCAACTCGCCCTATTCGGCGTCGAAGGCTAGCTCGGATCATCTGGTGCGCGCCTATCACCATACCTATGGGCTGGAGACGACAACCAGCAATTGCTCCAACAATTATGGCCCGTTCCAATTTCCCGAAAAGCTGATCCCGCTGTTCCTGCTCAATTGCCTGCATGGCCGCAATCTGCCGATCTATGGCGATGGCATGAACGTCCGCGACTGGCTGCATGTCGAGGATCATTGTCACGGGATCGAGCTAATTCTCCTGAACGGCCGGATTGGCGAAACATATAATGTCGGCGGCGGGCAAGAATTGCCCAATCTGACCGTGATCGAAGAGATTTGCCGCACGGTGGATGACGACTTCGCCGCCAATCCCGAATTGGCAGGTCGCTTTGCGGAGGCCCCCGCCGCTAAAGGACGACCCTCCGTCGAGCTCAAGACATTCGTGACAGACCGGCAGGGTCATGATCGCCGCTATGCGATCGACGAGCGCAAGATCCGCGGCGAGCTGGGTTACGCCCCGCGCCGCACATTTGCCGAAGGTTTTGCTCAGACACTGGCGTGGTATCTGGATAACGAGGCATGGTGGCGCGCGATATTGGCCCGCGAAAAGCTGTGAAATGAAAATCCGGCCGGGCTGCGGTTGTCGCCCGACCGGATTGATTAATGTGCTTCGTCAGATCAAAGAACGAAGTCGGATGCCGCCAGAGTTGTGACGCCCTTGAGCAGGATCGAGAAATCGGCGACGCCATCGCCGTTCATGTCACCCGTCACGATGCTGTCATGGCCAACCACCGAATAATGCAGCTCACCAGCGACATTGTGGAAAGCCTGCGTTCCGATAAACTTGAACACATCATTGGCTGTGGTCTTGGCGTTCGCATCAATCGCGCCCAGGTCGATACGGTCCTGACCCCGGGTGAAATCCGTGATCGTGTCCTGAATGCCCGCAGCGAAATCGGTGATGGCAAAACGGAATATGTCGTTGCCAGCGCCGCCGGTCATGGTGTCGGCCCCCGCTCCGCCAACCAGGATGTCGTTGCCAGCACCGCCAAGCAGTATATCGTTACCGGCACCACCAATCAGCGTATCATTGCCAGCACCGCCATCGAGTGTGTCGTTGCCGTTGCCTCCATCCAACAGATCGTTCTTTCCGCCGCCGAACAATGTATCATTACCGTCCATGCCATAGATGGTGTCGATACCGTTTGATCCGGTGATTATGTTGTCGCCGCTGTTGCCCGTACCGATCAGCCGATCATCCATCATCTGCATGGATTCGACGCCCGCTTCCATCACATGGCTGACGTAGGCCATGATCTTGTCTGTACCGCCCGTGGCAGTCTCAATCACGACGTCACCGGCATGTTTGACGACATAGGTGTCGTTGCCAACACCGCCGATCATTGTCGTGGCCTTGGTGCCCAGACTCGTCAGCGTGTCGTTGCCAATCGTTCCGTTCACTGTGGTCGACGGCGGGGGCGGAGGCGGGGGCGGAGGCGGGGGCGGAGGCGGGGGCGGGGGCGGTGCTGCTGCCACAACCACTGGCGGTGTTACAACAACCGGGGGTGTAGAAACGACGATTGGCGATCCTGAAAAATGCAGGAACGACATAATAGACGACAAGCCCCATTTGCCCACGAAAGTTGAGTGACTGGCCAGCCAGTTGGATACCAAGGCAGCGCCCGCGTCCTTCACCACCGGAATGACGGTATTCAAAGGTAATTCACCCGCATTAGCCAATGCAAGCGTAGTTGCGAAATTATTCATGGTCGTCACGTTTGTGTTGGTATTTACACGCAACCAAGAACCATGATCCGCGAATGCGGCCACAGTGTTGCCAGAGACTACACCGCCATTAATACCGCTAGCGGTAATAGCGTTATAGGCCCCACCAATGACCATATTGCCGGTAATGGACACGTTCAAATAGGGTAGATTGCCCACTTGATCACGGAGGAAAATGCCCTGAATCGGCACTGTTCCGTTGCCACGCACCACAAGATTATTGGAAATGGTGATGTTTTGGGCCGAGGTGGTGGTATTGGTCGTCCACAACTGGATAGCATCGGCATGGTCGGCCGCAGTCGGGTAAAAATCGGTGAACATGTTGTTGGAAATTACCAGATTGGAATTTCCCCCGCCGCGAATACCGTCCGTGCGAATGTCGTGGAATGTGTTCCCCGATATTGTCAGGCCGGTGTTCTTGTCCATTGTTATGCCATGGAACTCATAACTGAAATCGGAGTTAGTGATTGAGACGTTCGTGCTCCACCGCACCGCAAAAGCATCAATTTCGTGGCCAGAACCGATGTTGTGGAACCCTTCAACATGGACGTGATCGAAACTGATATTGCTGGCATTCGCCACAAGAAACGGGAAGTTGGTAGCCGAGGGCTTCGCGATCAAATCCAGATTCGTGAAGGACATCCCGCTGCTTTTGTTGACGTTCAAATCCCCAAACACCGCTTTATGCAGCGGATCCTGAGACGTGATGGTCACATTGCCGGCAATATTGATGTTGGCGAGATTGACGCCGGTGTAATTTCCGCTTGCAACTGAAATGATGTCGCCGCTCTGTGCGGTCTTGACGGCGTTGATAAGCGCCTGCGTGCTGTTCACTATGATATTAGTCAAAACATTTTCCTCCGCCTGGCGCGCGAGGGGAAAGGATATGTGCGACCCGCCGCGCCATTGATATGAAGCGGAGATACTTCAGGGGCGTTACGCAGCCCTGTATGCCGATGGTAAACGATTTTTTAATCCAACTTTTGCCTTTTGCGCCCGAATCCAGTCGCTGCAGATTGCCTTGCAACGTCTGTGCCCCGGAATGCGACCCCCGGCTCAACCCAGGCGTGAGTTG
>JBDTLS010000036.1:0-16201 GCA_039934655.1 Sphingobium sp. | reverse complement strand
GCGTGGTGACGGTGTCCTCGACGTCGAGGTCGAGGCGCATGTTGAGCTTGACGCGGCCGACTGCCGACAGGTCATAGCGGTCGGGATCGAAGAACAGGCCGCTGAACAGCGACTCTGCGGTCTCGAGCGTCGGCGGCTCGCCGGGGCGCATGACGCGGTAGATGTCGCTGAGCGCCTGCTCGCGCTCTTCGGCCTTGTCGGCCTTGAGCGTGTTGCGGATCCACGGACCGGTCGCGACATGATCGATGTCGAGCAACTCGATCCGGTCGATGCCGGCCTTGTCGAGCAGTTCGAGATTCTCGCCCGACACTTCGTCGCCGGCTTCGATATAGATCTCGCCGGTGGCTTCGTTGATCAGGTCATAAGCCGAATAGCGGCCGAAGATTTCCTCGGTCGGGATCAGCAGGTCGGTCAGGCCGTCCTTGGCTGCCTTGTTGGCGGCGCGCGGAGAAATCTTCTGGCCCGACGGGAACACGACTTCGCCGGTCTTTGCATCGATGATGTCGAACATCGGCTTCTGGCCGCGCCAGTTCTCGGCCTGGAACGGGATGATCCAGCCGCCCTGGCCGCGGACGAAGGTCACGCGGTTGTAGAAGTAATTGAGGATCTCTTCCGAGGTCAGGCCGAGCGCATAGAGCAGCGCCGTGACCGGCAGCTTGCGCTTGCGATCGATGCGGACGTTGACGATGTCCTTGGCGTCGAACTCGAAGTCGAGCCAGCTGCCGCGATAGGGGATGACCCGCGCGGCGAACAGGAACTTGCCGCTGCTGTGGGTCTTGCCGCGGTCGTGGTCGAACAACACGCCCGGCGAGCGGTGCATCTGGCTGACGATGACACGCTCGGTGCCATTGATGATGAAGGTGCCGTTCTTGGTCATGAGCGGCATGTCGCCCATGTAAACGTCCTGCTCCTTGATATCGAGGACCGAGCGGGTGTCGGTATCGGGATCGACTTCAAACACGATCAGGCGCAGCGTAACGCGCATCGGTGCGGCAAAGGTTATGCCACGCTGGCGGCATTCCTCGACGTCATATTTGGGTTCTTCGAGCACATATTGCACGAAATCCATTTCGGCGGTGCCCGCGAAATCGCGGATCGGGAACACGCTGCGCAGCGTTTTTTCCAGGCCGGAGACATAGCCGATCGACGGGTCCGACCGCAGGAACTGTTCATAGCTCTCGCGCTGCACCTCGATCAGGTTCGGCATCTGCACCACTTCGTGGATGTTGCCGAAAACCTTGCGAATGCGCTTGTTGGCCGTGGGGGTCGGGGCCGCTTTGGTCGCCATATGTCCTGCCTTCTGGGCTGCTGAGCCAAAAATATTTGCAACTTTTTTCGCATCGCAGCGAATTTCAGCCGATTCGGACGCGCCAAACGACGCAAAAAAGTGCGGGCCGGGGCTGTCCGAACCGCACTGTCAGCGTCTGATAGATCCTCTGCAAAGCCCTATTCGTCGCGGTTCAAGCGCCAGTCAAACCGTATCCCGGGCATTCGAGAGGTGGATTTCCCCGGCACAGAATGTCGAGAAAAGCCGCATAATCGAATTGCTTATATAGGCTTGCCCAACAAGGAAGGGAAGGGGGCAAATAGAATTATCAAGCCTTAAGCGTAATTTTGGCCCGGATTGGTTCAGCCCCGCTTGGTTCAGCCCGTTTGATTCAGCCCGTCTGGTTCAGGCAGCCTCATCAACCCTCAGCGAGGCGAGAAAAGCATTGCTGGTTTCGCGCAAGGCCTCGGATTTGGATCGAAGCGATCCGACGATGCCGCGCATCTCCTCCGCCAGCACATCCGCCTCGCGGGCATCTTGCGCCACTTGTTCGGCGGTGATGCGCACGTCATTGGACGTGGTGGCGGTACGCGCGGCGGCTTCGCTGATGTCCCAGGTGGCCTGACGCTGATCGGTGACGACGCTGGCAATGGTGCTTGAGCCGCTCGACAGGTCGCCAATGGTATCGGCGACCATACGCATCGCGCCACCGGCTTCCTCCACCTTCTCGCGCGTGCTGGAAATGATGTCGCCGATGCGTGCCACAGCGCCATGCGTTTGCGCTGCAAGCTGTTTGACTTCATTGGCGACGACCGCAAAGCCACGCCCCGATTCGCCCGCGCGCGCCGCTTCGATTGTTGCGTTGAGCGACAGCAGCGCCGTCTGGCTCGCGAGATCCTGAATGAGTGAAACGATACCGCCGATACTGCTGGTCCGTTCATCAAGCGCCGACAGGCTCATCAGGCCGGAACTCCCCGCTTCACGCGCGGCGTTGCCGATCGCGACCTGTTTGTCTGCCTCGGCCGAAATGCTCGCGGCAGCCTGTTTAAGGGCGTCGGTAGAGTCGGCTACCGACTGGATAGCATTTGTTGAGCCGATAGCGAGATCCAGCACCCGCTGGGCGTTGTCGCGGGCACTGGAATTGAGCCGGCCCATGTTTTCGGTGGCATGGGCAAGGGCAGTGAGGGCTTCGTCAAGTTGCCGCGCGAGCGCAGCAACCGATGCCTCATAGCGACCAGCCAGCGAAATCATTGCTGCCTGACGCTCGCTTTGTACCCTCTCGCGGTCTTTTTCGCGTTGCGAGCGGGCGGAAAGCACAGCGGCGCTGGCGCGTTCGATTTCCAGCTTCTCGGCCTGGGCCATGCGTCGCTCCGTATCGAGGCGTTCGGCGTCGGCCCGCATGTGGTCGATGAACTGATGCGCCATTTGTAAATAGGCCTGCGCAAGCATGACCGCAAAAAGAAGGACCACAGCGTTGAGCAAAAACGACAAGTGGCTGTGATGCATACGAATGTGCAGTTGGCATAGCATTGCGAGGTTGAACACATACAGTAGCGATGCGTGCGGTATCATTGCGAATGTCAAACCACCGACGCAGATAACGCCGACATGAATGCATAACAGCATTGTCTGGGTGGCAGGATCGGCATCAGCGGACGCCGCGATCAACAGACATCCCCACCCGAGTGATATCAGCCCAGTGTAACACATGACCGCGCGAAACTGCGATTTCACGCTGGAATATCGGACGCGGCTGTAGCGGCTATAGGGTAACAGTAACTGTGCGCCAATCGCGAGCAGGACTTGCATCGCGACAAAAAACGCTACCCAGCCGCTATTCGCCGAATGCCGGGAAATGGCGCCAATGACCAGCGCGAGAACTATTACCGGAACGGATGTACGCGAAATGCCGCGCGCAGCTTCGCGTGTCTGTTTATTACCGATGCGGACGAGCAGGGGGTCGTCATCGACGTCTGCAGCGGTTGCCAATCGCCACAACTGCACCATGCGATGGTTCATCCGATGCTGTATTTGTGGCATCCGCTTATAACGACCCTATTTTTTTGTTCCATATTGGAGCTTAAAGTGGGGTGGTTATCAAAAGCCTAACCAAACCAGAAAACCATGATATTTCATGGTTTCAGCGTTTCCACCACGCGTCGGACAGACTGAGAATTACCCCGTTTCATGATGAGCACTTCGTTGCCCTGCGCTACGACGATAAGGTCTTCCACATCCACCAAAGTCAGGCGTACCCCTTCGCTTTGAATCAGGCAATTGGTGGCCCCGAGCGCCATGACGTTCCCGCGAACGGCGTTTCCCGCACTATCCCTGTCGGCGATGCTGTAAAGTGAATCCCAGCTACCCACGTCGGACCAGCCCATGTTTACCGGCACACAGGCTACCTTGCTCGCCTTTTCCATCACCGCATAATCGATTGAATTCGAAGCGGAGCGGGCGAATGCTTCGGCATCCGGGGAAATCTGGTTTCCCGCGCGCCTGGCTTTCGCCATAGCCGTGGTGGCTGCGGCAAGCATTTCCGGTTGAAACGCCTCCAGCGCAGCCAGATAATCATTGGCACGGAACAGGAATATACCGGCGTTCCACCCGTGCCCGCCCTCCGCGAGCATGGCCACCGCGCGGTCGGCGTCCGGCTTTTCGACAAACTGCGCGACCGTCATGACGCCTTGCGCGATCATATCGCCAAAACGGATATAGCCATAACCGGTTTCGGGGGCGTCCGGGGTAATGCCGAATGTAATCATCCAGCCCAGATTGACATGCGGCAGCGCCGTTTCGATGGCGGCATGGAATGCACCGACATCGGCAATCACATGGTCGCTCGGCATCACCAGCAACGGGGCATCGCCGCGCCCGTCGGCTTGTGCTGCGAGCGCGGCGAGCGCGATGGCGGGCGCGGTGTTGCGCGCCATTGGTTCCAGCACAAACAAAGCCTCGGTCACGCCGATCTGCATTAACTGGCTGGCGATAATGTCGGCGTGCTGATCGCCTGCGACGATGATCGGCGTATGAAAATTATCCAGCCCGTGCGATCGCGCCACTGTCAGTTGCAACATGGTCTGGTCTGCTGTCAGCGCCAGCAATTGCTTGGGCATTTCGGGGCGGGATAACGGCCACAGGCGGGTGCCCGATCCACCGGACAGGATAACGGGAATGATGGAAGCGGAAGAGGACATGTAATATTCGCTTTTTTGATGCAGGTTTAAGCCGCCCTAGCATGGAAATCATGACAGGAAAAAGGCGGCACCTGCAAAGAGGTTCAGAACATATATACCATTTGCGCCGATATGCGTTCCAACGTTAATCATGGCATTGCGCCAAAATGGGGATAGGCCTTTTCGATGAAGGTATTGCTGGTATTCGGAACGCGGCCTGAAGCTATCAAATTGTTTCCGGTGGTGCACGCCTTGCGGACTCACAGCGCCATTGATACGCGCATCTGTGTCACGGCGCAGCATCGCGGCTTGCTCGATCAGGTGCTGAGCATCAGCGGCATCGTGCCCGATATTGATCTCGATGTGATGCAGGACAATCAGACGCTCGATGGCCTGACGGCGCGGTTGATTGTCGAACTGGGCAAGACATTCGATGCCGAACAGCCCGACCGGGTTATCGTCCACGGTGATACGCTGACGACGATGATGGCGAGCCTTGCGGCCTATTATCGCAAGATCCCGGTCGCGCATGTCGAAGCGGGATTGCGCAGCGGCGACATCCATCATCCCTGGCCCGAAGAGGTCAATCGCCGCGTCGTCGCCTGTATCGCCGACATGAATTTTGCGCCGACCCAGGCGGCGGCCGACGCGCTGCTCGCGGAAAATCGCGACCCCGCCAGCATCCACATCACCGGCAACACGGTTATCGACGCCCTGCTGGCGACCAAACAGCGGATCGACGCCGAGCCTGCGCTCGCGGCAGGGCTGGACGATCTGGCGGCACGTTTCGCGGGCAAGCGGATCATCGCCATCACATCACACCGGCGCGAGAACTTCGGCGGTGGCATGGCAGCGATCGCGGAGGCTATCCGTGACATTGCCGCGCGCGATGACGTGGCGATCATTTTCCCGGTCCATCCCAACCCCAATGTGCGCAGCGTCATGGATGCGCAGCTTGGCGGTCTTGAAAATGTCGCGATGATCGACCCGCTCGATTACCCGCATTTCGTGCGCCTGCTCGATATGTGCCATATCGTCCTGACCGACAGCGGCGGGGTGCAGGAGGAAGCGCCCTCGCTCGGCAAGCCGGTACTGGTGATGCGCGAGACGACCGAACGGCCGGAAGGCGTGGCCGCTGGCACGGCGCGGCTCGTCGGCACCGATAAAAGCCGGATCGTTTCCGAAATATTCAACCTTTTGGACGATGACAGGGCCTATGCCGCCATGTCACGCGCCCACAACCCATTTGGCGATGGCAAAAGCGGCGAACGCATAGCCAGGATTATCGCCGATGCCAGTGGATGTTGAACAGCGGGTTTCCGTAATTGGTCTGGGATATATCGGCCTGCCGACGGCCGCGCTGATCGCCCGTTCCGGCGCCCGCGTACTGGGCATCGATGTTTCCGCCCACGTCGTCGACACCGTCAACAACGGCAAGGTGCATATCGAGGAAGTCGACCTCGACGGGTTGGTGCAGGGCGTGGTCGCGCGCGGCAATCTGCGCGCTTCGTTGGTAGTGGAGCCGAGCGACGTGTTTGTCATCGCCGTGCCGACGCCGGTTTCGGAGGACAACGCGCCCGACATTTCCTATGTGCTGGGCGCGGCACGCACCATCGCGACGGTGCTTAAAGTGGGTGACACCGTCATCCTCGAATCCACCTCGCCGGTCGGCACCACCGATGCGATGCGCGATTTGCTGAGCGAGCTACGCCCCGATTTGCGCCTGCCCGGCAAGTGCGTGGGCGCGGCGGACGTGGCGATCGCCTATTGCCCGGAGCGGGTGCTGCCGGGGCGCATATTGGTTGAGCTGATCGACAATGATCGCTGCATCGGTGGGATCACGCCGCGTTGCGCGCGCAAGGCGCTGGCTTTCTATCGCCAGTTCGTGCGCGGCGCGTGCATCACCACCAGCGCCCGCGCGGCGGAAATGGTCAAGCTCGTCGAAAACAGCTTCCGCGATGTCAACATCGCCTTCGCCAACGAACTGTCGATCATCGCCGAGCGCGCCGACATCGACGTGTGGGAAGTCATCCGCCTCGCCAACCGTCATCCGCGCGTCAACATATTGCAGCCCGGCCCCGGCGTCGGTGGCCATTGCATCGCCGTCGATCCGTGGTTCATCGTCCATGCCGACCCGGCCAACGCGAAGATCATCCGTACCGCGCGCGAAGTCAACGACGGCAAGACCGACCATGTCGTTGCCAAGGCATCCGACCTGATCGACGCGTTTCCGGGCGAGGACATCGCGTGCCTCGGCCTCGCGTTCAAGGCGAATATCGATGATTTCCGCGAAAGTCCTGCCGTGAAAGTCGCCGCACGGCTGGCGCGCCGTTATGGTCGCCGGGTCAAGCTGATCGAGCCTTACGCGCATGAACTGCCGATGGAATTTGCCGGCAGCGGCGCGGAGCTGATGGACCTCGACACCGCGCTGGAACGCTGCGGCGTGTTCATCGTGCTGGTCGATCACGACATGTTCAAATCAGTGCCGGTCGATGAACGCGCGGGCAAAGCCGTCTATGACACCCGCGGCATCTGGGCCGATCAGCCCGCACGCGGTACGCCGGACAACGGCCTGCGCGTGGTGGGCGGATAGTACCGCCCACGGCGGCATCAAATAAAAACCGTTCGCCCTGAGGAGGGGCTGAGCAAAGTCGAAGACCCGTCTCGAAGGGATCGCTCGCGTACTCCTTCGAGACGCCATTTCGCCCTTCGACTGTCTGCTTGCAGCAGCCGCTCAGGACTTCAACGGCTCCTCAGGACGAACGGTGTAGTCTTCACCCTATTTCAGTGTGACAATATCCAGCCCGCCGGGCTTGGCCGATGGTTTGGAAGCGTTGGGCTTCGGGGCCTTGTCCGCCTTGGGTTTGCGGACTTCCTTGTTCGATTTTTTCTGCGACTTTGCCATGCGCCCGTCCTTACCAGGCGGAATGCCCATGGGCGGGTCATATACCCTTTGGTGCGCGATGGCTTGTGATTATTATCAGCTATCGACAGGACACCGAGTGTCTACCGAAGAGATGATGAGCACAGTCCTCTGCGACGAATACTTGCCCGCCTAAAACGCTGTGCTGATCGAGCAGGCCGCCGGGCCGAGGATGACCACGAACAGCGTCGGGAGGATGAACAGGATCAGCGGTACGGTCATGATCGCGGGCAGGCGGGCGGCTTTTTCTTCGGCGCGCATCATGCGTTCGTGGCGGAATTCCGCCGATAGCACGCGCAGCGCAGACGCGAGCGGTGTGCCGTATTTCTCGGTCTGGATCATCGTCGTGACGACGCCCTTGAGCGCTTCGAGGTTAACGCGGCTGGCGAGGTTTTCAAACGCCATGCGCCGTTCGGTCAGGAAGCTCAGCTCGATCGAGGTGAGCTGGAATTCATCGCCCAATTCGGGATAGGCGCGGCCCAGTTCCCTGGCGACGCGCGCAAAGGCGGTGTCGACGGTCAGGCCCGCTTCGGCGCAGATCACGAGCAGATCGAGCGCATCGGGCAGCCCCTTGCGGATCGCGGCCGAGCGATTGGTGATCTTGTTCTGCACATAGAGATCGGGCGCCTTGTAGCTGATCAACAATGCGGCCGCGAAAGCCATGAAGCGTTTGAAATCGCCCCATTCCGGGCAAGCGCCAAATACATAGAGGAGCAGTCCGACACCGCCGCCCACGACGATCGGCAAAATCATGCGGCCGAAAATGATCGCGACGGCGAGATCCTTGGAGCGGATACCGGCCTGTGCGAGCTTTTTCTGCGCGGCCTTGAGCTGGTCGTCCTGCAACACCTGCAAGGATTGCAGAAAGCTGCGCATCCGGTCGGTGCTGTCGCGCTGGTGAACCAGCTTGGCGCGGCGTTTGGCGGTAGATGCGGTGATGCCCGCCTTGAGTTGCTCGCGGCGTTCGTTGAGCGCCTTGACGCGCTTGGCCATCGGATCGCGCACCGTCGCGGCAAGATAGAGGGAGACGAGTACCGCCAGCGTCGCCATCGCGGCGAGTAGCGTTGCGACATCAGTAGCGTTCATCCCTAACAGGAGTGAGATGGACGGAGCTGCGGGTTGCATGTGCTTTGTCCTCGCTCAGATTTCGAAGTTGATCATTTGGGCCATGATGAACACGCCAATGCCCATCCAGCACATGCCGCCGATACCGATCAACTGCATCAGGCTGAGGCCGAACAGTCCGAGCGGGTCCGGCGTAAAGAATGACACCATATAGGGGTAGTTGATCCAACTGATCATGCCGAACACGATGAACGGCAGTGAACCGATGATATAGGCCGATGCCTTTGATTCCGATGACATGGCACGGATTTTGAGCTTCATCTGCGCGCGCTGACGCAGCACGGTTGCGAGGTTGGACAGCGTTTCGGCAAGGTTGCCGCCGGTTTCGCGCTGAATATTGAGCGTGATGCAGAAGAACTGGATTTCTGCCGTACCCAGCCGTTCGGCGGTTTCGATCAGCGCCTGATCCATAGTTTTGCCGATGCGGATGCGCTCGGTCACCAGTTTGAATTCTTCGCCCACCGGGCCGGACACTTCGGTTGAAACGATGGTCACGGTTTCGGCGATCGGCAGGCCTGAGCGCAAACCGCGCACCATCAGTTCGAGCGCGTCGGGAAAATTGACGGTAAACTTGTTGATGCGCTTTTTGATGAGGCGGCTGACATATTTGTGCGGCAGGCCAAGCCCAGCCGCCAGCCCGATAAACAGGGCGGTGATCGGTGCATATCCGCGCAGCAATAGCAATGCGATCACACCGAGACTGAGCAACGCGCAGGCCGTCATATATTGACTGAGCGACCATTTCTTGCCGGTCATCCGCAACCGCTTGGTCAGGTTTTCCGGGTTGGGGATCAGGGAAACGAGAAGCTGCGATTCCGGCTTCTTACCCGTTGCGGAAATCGCCTTGCGCATTTTCTGTTCGATCAGGCTGTCGCCCGAACCGTTATGGCGTCCGGTGATGACCGCGAGCCGACGCGTCTGCGCCTTGTTCATGGACGGCCCCGAAAAGGCAAAGACCACCATCAATATCATGCCAGCGAGCATGAAGAGGATGAGAAGGAGTTTCGGGTCCATGCGTTTTTCTCTATTCCTGTGTCACGCCAAATGGATGGCCGGACATGGGTTTAGCCATTAGCTTTGGCGGCGGATTTTGCCTTGTCACGCTTGGGCAACAGCGATTTGAAATCGCCGAGCTTGCCCATCAGCGACGTTCCCGCAGGCTTGCCGACTACGGTTGTGTCGTCGACAGCGGCAACCACCTTCTGCATGGCGTCCACATAAGCGAGACCCGGCTTGCTGTTCTTGGCAACCTCGGCGAAAGGCTTGCCGAGTTTGGCTGCCTGTGCGGCAAGGCGTGAGTCGAACGGCAGGACAACATCCAGCTTGCGCTCGATCGATTGCTCAAAATCCTTGCGGCTGATTTCCAGCGCGTTGGCCTGTACCTTGTTGGCGATGACCAGCACCTTGCTCTGCGCCGCGTTGGACTTGAGGTAGGACAGGATGCGGATCGTGTCGCGGGCCGCAGCGAGCGTCAGTTCCGTCACCACGACGGAGACGTTGATGTCCGTCATCAGCTGCGGATACTGGATCAGCATTTGTCGGGGCAGGTCGACGACGCTGCACGCGAATACGCTGCGGAATTCCTCCTGCAACTGGTGGAAAGCGCCGCCATCGGTCAGGATATGCTGGCTGATCGGCGCTTCGGCCGACAAGATCGCGAGCTTGTCATTGGCGCGCACCATCGCACGTTCGATGAACAGCCCGTCGATGCGGCTGGGGTTGTCGATGGCGTCGGTCAGGCCGCGTCCCGGTTCCAGATCGAGCGTCAGCGCGCCGGTGCCGAAATGCAGGTCGAGATCGAGCAGCGCCGTGGTGCGATCCGCCTTGGTGCTGAGCAGCCATGCAAGCGAGGTCGCGAACGTCGAAGCGCCAACGCCGCCGCGTGTGCCGATCACCGCTGCGGCGATATGCGGCACGTCGAGGCTGGTATCAACGCGGGGTGCCATGAACGACGCCTGTGCATTGGCGAGCGAGTCGCGGACGTGGTCGCTGTTAAGCGGCTTGAGCAGATAATCCTGAATACCGCTGGATACCAGATCGCGATACAGACGCACGTCATTGACCTGCCCGGATGCGATCACAATCGTGCCGGGTTCGCATACTTCGGCCAGACCATTGATTTCATTCAATGGATCGCTGGATTCAGACATATCGACGAACAGGATTTGCGGACTCGCGCTGATCGAGAGCGACTGGACGGCATTGCGCATCCCGCCCTTGAACACCTTTTCGATCGGCCAGCCCATGTCGGTGACGACCGAGCGCATGATCGTCGCGCTGGGCTCGTCGCACATATAGGCTTGGAAAATGTCACGAGTACCGGCGGCGCCGGGCTTCCAAGGCGCATTCATGGTCAATTACCCCCCAAGGATTTCAGATCGCCAGAGCCGGTAGGCGCCTTGTCACGATAGGTTTTGATGGCGAGATTGGATGTTGCGGTGCGCAGATCGCTGCTGCCGGTCTGACCCCGGACGAGGTCTTCGGGGTTGGCAACCATTGCGGCAATATTGCCGTTTACCGCGCAGCCGTAATTGGCGGATACCCCGTTCGACATGTTGCTTTCCGCTTTGCCGCTCCAGTCCGGGCAGCCGGGCACCGATGCCGTGGCGCGGCGCAGGATCAGGCGGACATAGCCATAGGGCGCCTTGCCGGCTGCGGCCGAAGCATCTTCCTCTACCAGCATCCCGCGATGGCCCAGCGCATCGGCAATGCCTTCGCGTAATTTGGGGGCGACATAGGCTTCGTCGGTGGCGATGGCGAGATGATCGCCATAGCCGACGTTGAGCGAATCGAGCCAGCCGGTCAGGCGGATATTTTCGGCCTGCGTCAACGCGCCGGTGGCGCTTCCCTGCACATCATAGATGAAGCTGGCATAGCTGACGACCGGCTGATGGATGGATTGCATCCCGCGATTGGAGGGCTTCGCCACGGCCAGCGATGCGACCGGCAGGACCAACGCGGCTACAGCCGAGAGACGAAGGACTTTCTGGAGGGTCATATGGGTCATCTGATCTGTCCTTCCCGTCAAAAGCTGAAACCGGGGGTGGGTGCGCTCGCCGTCGCGGTTTCGGTGCGACCGGATTTGCGATTGCGCGGCGCGGCGTTCATGCTCTGCGGTTGGGGCACGGGGGAGCTTGCCGGATCAGCAGGCGTACCCGAAGGTGCAATGGATGGCATCGGGGACTTCGCGCCGCTGATGCCATCGCTGCCCAACTGACCGATCAAGCCTTGCAGTTCGGTGGCATTGCGGAAGCCATCGGTTGGCAAATGAATGTCACTCGCGTTGACCGGCTTGACCAGATAGGGGGTCACGATGATCACCAGTTCGGTTTCGTTACGCTGAAACTTGCGCGATTTGAACAGGCTGCCGAGGATCGGGATATTGCCGATGCCGGGCACCTTGTCGATGTTGTTGGCGCTGTCGTTGCTCAGCAATCCGGCGATCATGAACGCCTGGCCAGAACCCAGTTCCACGGTGGTTTCGGCAGTGCGGGTCTTGATCGCGGGGATCGACGCGACGATCGAGAAATCGAGTGATGAAACCGTGGGGCGTACGCGCAGGGAAATGCGCCCATCGGACAGCACGGTCGGCGTAAAGGCGAGCTGCACACCATATTGCTTGAATTCGATGCTGTTGCCCTGCGTGCCATTGCTCACCTGATAGGGATATTCACCGCCCGCCAGGAAGCTCGCCGTTTCACCCGAGAGTGATGTCAGGTTGGGCTGGGCCAAGGCTGTGGCGAGGCCGGATGATTCGGCCAGGTCAAGCGCGCCGGCAACGTCCATGCCAAACATCTTGGCCAGAAAACCAAGCGTATTGGAACTGTCCGATGGTTGGTTAAATACAAAGGAGCGCGAAATATCATTCGATGGCAAGCCCGGCACAAAGTTGCCGGCAGTCCCGAAACTGCGTGTTGCGCGACCGACGTAGCCGGTGAAGCTACCCGCACCCGTGCCCAGGCCAGAAAAATTGGTGCCAACCTTGTGGATCAGATTGCGGCTGACTTCTGAAATACGGACCTGCAAATTGACCTGCAACGGGGTTGCGGTGCGCAGGCGGCTGACCACGGTTACGGCTTTGCCGGTCGGGTCGGTGAACGCTTGCACCAGCCGTTCGGCTTCAGCTGCGTCCTCGGGTGCCTTGACGGTTCCGGTCAACAGCGTCAGGCCGTTGAGGTTGGACACGGTGATGTCGGCATCCGGCATCGCCAGCTTCAGCATCTGATCGACGCTGTTGAGGTTGTTGCCGACCCGCACCGTGGTTGAAAACAATGTCTTGCCGCTCGCGCCGGTCACGCTGACGCTGCTTTCGCCGGGCGTTTTGGCGAGAATATAAAGCTGGTTCTGCGAGCGGACATGGACGTCCACGACGGCGGGATTGGCGATCACCACGTCAGCCATATTGGACGACAGGCTGATGACCCGGCTTTCGCCGACCGACATCACCATTGCGCGATCCGCAGAAGCCTGCGCTCCTGATGTTTGAGCCGACGCGACGCTGGTTACGGCCGTTGGTGCGACGCTGTTGGTGAGTGCGAGGGCAAAGCCGCAAGCAGTCGCCGCGAGATGCCGCATGTTCCGATTGGTCCGTTTCATCTTATTTACCCCCCACAGGTACTATTTCGACGGTCGATCCGCGCGCGATACGTACGATCGGGCCAGTCGGGATCGGCACGACATTGACCGGCGGCTTGGGCGGCACGGTCCGGCGCTGGAAGCGCGATACATCTGCGCCGGTTGACAGGGTGGCTCCCCGATCAGTCGGTGCTGCGGCAATGCGGGCCAGCGCGGTCTTTTCCGCGCCCGGATCATTGCTGTTCGGCAGGTTGACGTTGCCGCCTGCGATCGCGATATCCAGATCGGCCGTGGTGTCGGCGATCGAACGCAGCGACAGCGAAAGTTGGCCAACGTTCTGCGCAACGGCCATCTTCTCGGCCATGCGCGGCGTCACTTCGAGCGTGACGTTGGAATAGGTGCGCACTTCGGGCTTGCCATCGGCGCCGATCGCGTCGGTACGCTGGTCAGTCGCGAGTACGCGCAAATTATGCAGGATCGTTTCGGATGCCTTGAGCGGTTCGCCGTCGCCACCGCCAGCGACCGTCTGGGTCAGCATCACGTCAACGCGGTCACCGGGAAAGATGAAGCCCGCGACCGAGCTTTGCACGGAAACCGGAACCGTCACGGCGCGCATACCGGGGCCGAGCGCCGCAGCAAGGAAGCCGCGATCACCCGGATGGATGACTGCGCCTTGCGTGATCGGCTGGCCTGCGGTGATGGCGGTGCGGATGACGCTGCCCGTCAAAGTGGCGGGGTCGATCTTGTCCTTCATGAAATAGGCGGTTTCGATGAGTTCCTTGGGCCAGGGCTGAAAGCGGAAGCTGGCGGGATCAATGATGGTGCCGACCGGTAACGCCTTGGTGGCGACCAATACCATCGGGCCATCGGGTTGCGCGGGCATGGCCGCTGCCGCCGCTTGCGGGGCTTGCGAGCCGCCGCCCGAAAACATCGAACGCGACATCAATGCTGCTACAAGCGCGAAAATCAGCGCCCCCGCCAGCAATACAGCTTTTTTGACATCCATGATGAACCTCGTGTCCAGTTGCGGGGTCGTATCGATCCCCGAAGTCATTAATTACGCAAATTGGTTAATAATCCGTTCGCCAACCAGCCACAGCGCGGCGAGCGAGATCGCGACGCCGTAGGGAACCTCGGGCTGCCCCAGTCTGCGGGTCATACGGTGATGGATAACCGTGACGAGTGTTACCACTCCGCCCAGCACCGCCATCGTCAGCAAAAGGAACATCAACGCCTGCCACGGGAACCACAGCGCGACCGCCGCGAGCAACTTCACATCGCCGCCGCCCATCATGCCCATCGCGAACAATGCGGCGAACAGGCAGAACATGCCCAGCCCAAGCGCCAGTTGCAGCACCATGTCAGGCCAGGCCGGAATACCGCAGGCGAGCCAGTAGAGCGGGGCCATCAGCGCGATCGCCAGGTTCAGCCGATTGGAAATGATTCGCGAGCGAATATCGGTCACCGCCGCCGCGCCGAGCAGGCCAGCGAGCACCGTAAGGAGACATAAAATGGTAAAATTTCCAGTCATACGACTTGCGGTGTAGCTGCAATGCCTTACCAAAAGGTAACCAAACGTGTGGGAAAGGAACGCCCAGTATTCCGGCTTTTGATACCTATCTTGCCGCGGACGGCTGGCCCTTGCGCCGAATCTGTTATGCGCCCGCACATAATGATGGTCATGAACGGGGTAGCCTGCTGTTCCTCAACGGGCGGGCGGACATGCTGGAGAAATATATAGAAACGCTGGAAGGATGGTCGGCGAAAGGCTGGGCCGTCACCGGTTTCGACTGGCGGGGCCAGGGGGGGTCGGGGCGGCTTTCGGGCCATCCGTTGCTCGGCCATGTCGATGATTTCGCGGTGTGGATACATGACCTGACGGCAGTGGTGGCGGACTGGCAAGCACAGAACCCGCCGCCACATGTCATCGTCGGGCACAGCATGGGCGGGCATTTGCTGCTGCGTGCGCTGGCGGAAGGGCGTGTGGCCTGTGATGCCGCCGTGCTGGTCGCGCCGATGCTGGGCCTCAACGTGAAGTGGTTGCCGGCCTCGGTCGGTCTGGCGATCGCCGATTTCATGTGCGCTATCACTCTGTCGCGCCGCCCGGTATGGCCGCATGAAGACCTGTCGCAGGTGATGATGGCGCTCAAACAGGGGCGACTGACCCACAGCGATCAGCGCTTTGCAGGGGAAATGGCGGTCAGGTGGGAGCATCCTGAGCTGTGTGTCGGTGCGCCGAGCTGGGGGTGGCTGCGGGCGGCCTATCGCTCGACACGGCAGTTGGAGGCCGGTCCGCAAATCGACACATTGACCACGCCAATGCTGATATTGGCTACATCGGCGGACCGGCTCGTATCGCCGCGCGCGATTGCGCGTTTCGCACGGCGTCTGCCGAATGCGCGATTGCACTTTTACGGTAAGGAATCCGCGCACGAGCTATTGCGCGAGGTGGACAATGTGCGCGATGATGCGCTAGCGCGGATCGACGCCTTTCTTGATGAAGCAGCTCCTCCCCGGCCATGACCGAACTTCAGCGCAAATATGATTTCCTTGTCGTGGGCGCGGGGATGGCGGGCGCCAGCATCGGCGCCGAACTTGCCGCGCACGGATCGGTTCTGGTCATCGAGATGGAGGACCAGCCCGGCTATCATGCTACGGGTCGCTCGGTGGCGTTCTGGACCGAAACCTATGGCGGGCCGGGGGTGCAGCCCTTGACCAGCGCATCGGGGCCGCTGCTGCATAACCCCGATCCGGCGTTTTCGGATATGTCATTCCTGTCGCCGCGCGGCACACTGCATATCGGTACGCAGGCAGAGGTGGATGCGCGCGAGCAGATGATCGACAGCTTCGCCGGGGCGGGGGTGGAATTCCACAGGCTGGACGAACAGGCGCTGCACACACGTATCGCGGGCCTGTGCCCCGAATATAGCATTGGCCTTGCGGAACCCAGCACATCCGACATCGACGTGGCGGCGCTACATGCGGCCTATCTGGCCTTGCTGCGCAGACGAGGAGGCGACGTCATCACGCGCAGCGCGCTGCAAGGTGCCGAGCGCATATCCGGCGGCGATTGGCAGGTAACGACGACTGGCGGCATATTTGCGGCCGGGTTGCTGATTAATGCGGCGGGAGCCT
>JBDTLS010000035.1:0-16409 GCA_039934655.1 Sphingobium sp. | reverse complement strand
CTCTCATGGCTACAGGCTGGCGTTCCTTCCGAACAACGACGCGCTGATCGTCGAGCGCGGCGTCCGGTTGCGGCTGTTGCGCGATGCGACCGGGCCTAATCCGGCGCTCGCCAGGGCAGCGATCGCGGGTGTGCCGGAGTTTGGCAAGACCGAGCATATACTGCCCGATGATGTGCTCGGTATTCAAGACCTGGCCATTGACCCGGACTTTGCAAAAAACCAGATCGTCTATTTCACTTACAATCGACCCGTTGGCTATGATGCCAAGGCTGAGCGCCTGACGGTCGCCACTGTCCTCGCCCGGGCACGGTTGAAGGGCTCGCAGCTGACGGATGCCAAAGATTTACTCGTGGGTGAGCCGGCTATCGGTCCGGGAGGGTCGCGTATCCTTCTCGGCAAGGACAATATGATCTACGTGTCCGTTGGCGGGTTGAGCACTGGTGATGTCATGGCGTCGCAGCGCACGGACAACATCTATGGCAAAGTCTTGCGCATCAAGACCGATGGCAGCGTGCCAAAGGATAATCCCTTCGCAACCGTCAAGGGTGCCCGGCCGGAGATATACAGCTTCGGACATCGCGATCCGCTAGGCCTCATCTTCGAAGGCAAATCCGGTGCGGTCATCGCGTCTGAGCATGGTCCGCAAGGGGGAGATGAGATCAATCTTATATTGCCCGGTCGAAACTACGGTTGGCCGAAGTACACATACGGCACCGAGTATGAGGGATCGCCCCTGCCGACCGCCCCCGTCGGTCCGGGCACCGAACCTCCCGTAATGATCTGGATGCCTTCTATCGCACCGGGAGGCATCACTTTCTACAACGCGGACAAGATACCGGAGTGGAAGGACAATCTTTTCATTGCCAGCTCCCGGCGTGGCGAGATCAACGGCACCGGCGCACTGATCCGCGTCGTGTTCAACGACAAATTGCAGGAGTTGCGGCAGGAATCCCTGCTCGACGGACTGCACCAGCGGTTCAAGGATGTACGGCAGGGACCAGATGGTTTGCTTTATGCGCTCACCGATGAAGACGACAGCATATTACTGCGAATTAGCCCCGTTCCTCACGAAGCGCGCTAGGTTCATCTTGGACGCCCCTTAGGATGCAAGCGGTTTTTTGGGAGGCTTGGCGTGTAGTCGGGTGCTGACATCTGTCCGGCCTTTGGTGCGGCTTTGTTGATGCCGCTGGCCCGTATGGGAGTTCGCGGATCGGCTTCATATCAGGACTGCGTGCTTGGCTGCACCGTGACCCTCTCTGATTCTGCCAACCCGGTCTCGTTGACTGTTACGCCATGCTTTCCATCTGACCTTCCTACATCTGCCGACACCCTCGCACTCGTGACGGCTTATGCCGCTACGAGAGGAGCTCTATAAATCTCGTTCTTCGCCATCAGTGCCCACACGGTACGCGCCATCTTGTTGGCAAGCCGCGCGCAATACGCAGACTGATCGGATGCGTCTCAGGCGCCACCAATACCGGGAATTTCTCAATAAAGTCGGACCAGTTTCCGGGGTTCAGGTCAATCGGATCGCGGTAAGCCGCAAGATTGTCAGATAATCTCACGTTTCGTGACGGAGCCGTTACGGGTTACAGCAACGGTTAGTAACTTGCGGGCAGGAATTCAGGCTGGCACGGGCCTTCTCACATAGTGATGAAGGGTTGTATGGTGGTGACAGTTGGATTGCGGAATGTCCCGCCACGCAAGTGGCCGAAATGACCTCCGGCAAGCGTACAGTCTCACACGATCATCGCTCGAAGCGGATGAGGCTGGCCGGAATCGCATTGATCGTTGCTGCCGGACTCGCACTGATCCTCGGTATCCGCCATCAAATCGCTCAAGCTGAAGTGCTACGCGCCGATCCGGACCGCATACTCAGCAACTTCCAACTGCGCGTCACGGCGCTCGCTGGCGGCAAAACCGTGTTCGAGCGTCATTGTGCGTCCTGCCACGGCGGCGACGGTCGGAGAAACGAGCAGCGCGGCATACCGGACCTGGCGGATGCAGATCATCTCTATGGCACGGGCATGGTTTCCGAGATCGAGCAGATCGTGCGCTATGGCATTCGTGCACATGACAAGCGTGGCTGGACGCTCGCTTCGATGCCTGCCTACGCCAGCGCCGTCCCCTACGCATCCGAGCCGCTGCCGCCGCAAACGCCGGATCAGATCGAGGCACTGACGCAGTTCCTTCTTTCCTTCACTGGCCGGTCCACCAACCCGGCGGCAGCGCAGCAGGGGAAGGCGCAATATGTCGCTGCAGGATGCTGGGATTGTCACGGCCACAACGCCGAGGGCGATGAGGCAGTCGGTGCGCCGACGCTCACCGACGACATCTGGCTTTATGGCGGCAGTCATGACGATATCCAGCGGTCGATCGCACGCGGCCGTGCGGGATACAGCCCCGCATTCGTCCACCAGCTTTCGGCTGCGGAGTTGCGCGACGTTGCTGTCTATGTCGCCGCATTCGCAGAAGCACCGACACCGATATATTCCAGAGAGGCACCATGATGACAACTACCTCTGATCCCTCCTTGTCGGTCTGGGATCCGAAAGCGGTCGTGCCGCGCCGATCGCTTATCCTGTGTGCCCTCGGCGCGATACTGGGGTTGGTCATTGCAGGATATGGACTGTTTACGGCACAGGGTACGCGCATCGCCGGGGTGTCACCAGAGAACGCGGCGACCGTCAACAATGTGCCGATCCTGCGCGCCGACCTGATCCAGCAAGTCGCGTCCCTTTACGCCATCAAATTCGCCGAGGCTACGCCAGAGCAGAAGCATAAGGCGCTCAACGACATGATCCGCGAGGAGCTGCATGTGCAGCGCGGTATTGAGATGGGTCTTCCTAACGACGACATTGATGTTCGCGCGGCATTGGTGGGGGCAACCGATGCGCAAATCGCGCAGGATACGCTGACCGAGCAACCGTCCGAACAGGATTTACACATTTGGTATGCAGCGCATCCCGATAGCTATAACTCGGAAGGGCTGATGACCCTGCATGAATGGGTTCTTCCTGGCAGCGCCGATGAGGCGGCAAAGGCGGCAAAGGCCCTGCGCGGCGGTACGCCCGCAGCGACGCTTCGCCTGAAAACCTCGGGACGGGTCGATGACGGCGAGGAATATTATTTCGCTGCGCGTATCCATCTCGGGCCAGCGATTTTCGCGACCGCGCGCAAGCTGCGCGCAGGCGAGGTATCGGAGCCGATCAAGGGCACAGACGGTTTCCACATTCTCCAGATGATCGCCAACCAGCTGCCCGTTCCCACGCCTTACGCGAAGGCCCGCGACGAGGTCTTGCGCGATTTCCAGGCCGACAAGGTGAAGCGCCTGCAAACCGCTAACGACCGCTTCCTCTCCAAACGCGCTGACATTAAAATCGCGTCTGACCTGCAATGATCCGCTATTTCCTCTCCCTGTTCGCATTGTTCGCGCTGATCGGAGGCGCTTCGTCAGCCACGGCGCACACACGCAGCGAATCGCACTCCACCTGGGCAGTGGACGGCCGGGTTATCCACCTCGCCTTCTCGATCGCGGATCTGGAAGCGAAGCGTATCACACCGGATGGGCAAAAGCCCACCAATCAGCAGTTGATCGCCTATCTCACCCCGCATGTCGGTGCGACCGCCGGGGACCGGGTCTGCCCACTCGCGGGCAGACCCCGCGCCGTGGCCGCCGCAACCGGCTTCCGCAGGGTGGAGTTTCAGTATGACTGCTCCTCTGCCGACGGGATCGTCCTGCGCGATTCCGCCTTTTTCGAACTGGTCCCTACGCACGTCAACATGGCGCAAATCCAGACGTCGGCGGGTGACTTCGTCGAAGACGTTCTGACCGCCGACAACAACATGATCGACCTACATGCTACCCACGGCGGCGAATTGGCTGGCGCGGGCTTCTCAACCTTCATGAAGATGGGCATCATGCATATCTTCACGGGCGTCGATCATATGAGCTTTCTGCTCGGACTTGTGCTGATATCGCGGCGATTTAAGGACTTGGCGTTCGTCATCACCGGGTTCACATTGGGCCACAGCCTGACTCTTGCGTTGTCGGTGACAGGATTGATCCGCCCACATGCGGAGTTTATCGACGCGCTGGTGGCGCTCACCATTGCATTGATCGGCATAGAAAATCTCGCGGTCCAGTCACGCCGGGTTGGACTTCTCGCCTTCTGCATCGCCGCAGCACTCTTCGCAATGGCGGGGCTGCGGCTCGCCGGCATCGGCTTACTGCCTGTGGCCCTGCTCATTGGTGCGGGCCTGTTCGCATCGAATTACCTGATCATCTCGGGACATGTCCGGGATGCTGCGCGGTTGCGGCTGGTGGTGACGCTGGTGTTCGGGCTGATCCACGGTTTTGGCTTCGCAGCCGATCTGCTCAACGAAAAAATCCCGACCGCCAAACTTGCCGAGCTACTCGTGGGATTCAATTTGGGCGTGGAGGTCGGCCAGCTAACGGTGGTAAGCGTGCTCACGCTCGCAGTGGTCGGGCTCAGAAAGATGCGCCTCGCGCTGCCGCGCCCGATCGTCGTTGACGTGTTCGCATCGGGTCTGGTGCTGATCGGCACCTACTGGTTCATCGGCCGCAGCTTCATCGGGTCATAAAGAGTTGGTGCAGGCATCGTACAGCTTGTCGATGTCGCTCACCGGGGTGACCTTGCGTGCCGAGCCGCATTGACGAGACTTGCGGTTGCGGCAATACTGGCCGAGAGGGCACCTGCGGCTGCCACGCCATTGCTTACCGCCGCATCGTGGCAGGTGCGTTCACAGATCTCCGACGGCGCAGAATGACCGGTCGAAATAGACGAGCCCTTGTATCGCCGATCCGATCCGCACGGCTACAACGTGGCCAACGAACAGGCTGTGCGTGCCGATGTTGATGATCTGATCAAGCGTGCAATCGAGGCTGGCCAGCGTTTCCTTCAGTATCGGCGCCCCGGTTTCCAATGTGTCCCAAAGCGCGGCCTCACCAAATGGATCGCTGTTGGAAGGGCCGGAGAATGCGCCGACCAGTGCCTCCTGCACGTGGCTTAGCACATTGACCGAGAAAACCCCGTTCTGCTTGATCATCGCGTTGCTGCGAGTCGATTTGTTGACGCAGACCAGCAGGTTGGGCGGGGTATCGGTGATGCTGGTCACCGCAGTGGCGGCCAGGCCTCTGCGGCCCGCCGGGCCGTCGGTTGTGACCAAGGTCACGGCACTGGCCAAGCGGGCCATGGCCGACCGGAAAATTGGCGCTTCGATTGCGTCCATACTGTCTGTCCGGGATGCAAACCCCGGATCCGTCCGGATCCGTGGTCAGGTTTTCCGCCGTTCCTAGCGAGCCCCGAAAGGTACCGTCAGCGTTGCACCGTAAGTCGTCGGCGGACCGTATATCGAAGTTACGCCAAGGATACCGAGGTTGAGAGCATAGGCGCGGTATGCACGGTTGAACACGTTGCGACCCCACACGGTCAGCGCGATTCCCGTGTCTTGGTGGCGATAGGTCAGTGACGCGTTGGTCACGTTATAGGCTTTCTGCAGCGATCCCAGACCATTGGTTACTTCCAGGAACTGATCGTCGTACCATACACCGTCGACCTGTGCGGCGACGTTGCCGCCTGACACATCCATGTTGTAGCGCAACAGATAGTTAAAGCTGAACTGCGGCGCGTTAGGGAGTTTTGCTCCCTTGATCGTCGTTTGCGGGAAATTGCAGCTAAACGTGCCATTACCCTGATTGGTGCAATATTGCGTGTCAGGCGCACCGGTGAAGAATTCGGGGGCGGTCTGAACACCGGTCGCCGGGATACTGTCGACCGACGATGTTTCCCATGTGGCACCGAATATCGAATCGAAATTGCGCGATGGCGACCAGAACGCCTCAAGTTCAGCACCTGTGGCGTGTGCATCGCTGTTGTAGACATGCGGCACACCACCGGCCAGCGAGAAGGCCTGATAATCGTCATACATGTAGTGGAACAGGGTTCCGTTCAGTCGAAGACTGCGCCCCAGAAGCGTGGTCTTGAAGCCCGCCTCCAGGCTGTTGAGGGTTTCCGGACGATGCTGGAAAGTCTCCGGATGCGGCAGGATATTTGACGACAGGGACCAGTTGCCGCCCTTGATACCGCGGTTCCACGATGCAAACAGCAACGTGTTTGAATTGGCCTGATAGTTCAGCGAAATACGCGCCGCCCAATCGCCATGCTTCTCGCGATTAATGCCCGGCACAAGCGCCGCCAGATCGCGGTCCGTGAACAATACCACCGGGTTTGGCTGGGGGGCATAGGTCGGATCACTGAGGATGTTAGTATAATCTATGGATTTGTTGTCCTTCGAATACCGCCCGCCGACAGTGATCGAGAACTGGTCGTTCAATTTGATGTCACCCTGCGCAAAGAGCGACCAGTTTTTCGAATGGATGATATAAAGCTGGTCAACGGTAGGAAGCGAGTAGCCACCATTTGCGTTAACAGCCAAATCCACAATCGGGGCGTTCGTTACGGCATGATGTCCGTCATATTTCATATTCAGATAATAGCCGCCCACTTGCCACTTGAGCGGGCCGGTGTCACCAGCCAGCCGCAATTCCTGCGAGAACTGGTGGAATTTGACGGCAGTATCGACATTAACGATCAGTTGCGGCAAGGCGTCGCCGTCTTCGGCATAAACCTTGTTCATCATGAGGGTATTGGTGATCGAGGTCAGCTTTGCTCCGCCCAGATCCCAATCAAGCTGGGCCTGATAGCTGTTCATGACGCGATCAAGCGTGCCTCGACGTTCACCGAAATGCACCCAGGGCGACGCGGGCGCCGAAGTGATACCGTTGATAACGCCGTTCTGCGTGTCGCTGAGTCCGGTAGGACCTGTGTCACAATAGCCATTGGCGAGGTAAACACAGTTTTCAAAGACATAGCCGCCGGTGGCAACATGGTTGTCTTCCGAATGTTTATACCAGAGGCTGAGCTTCACATCGGGTGAGAAGTCGGCCTGAATGTTCAGCCGGGCCGACCACCCATTTTTCCCGCCCAGATCCTGCCCACTGCCGGGATAGTAAGTAACGCCATCACCATTTAAGTCATTAGGATCGAAGGTCGGACTGGACTTGATATAGCCGTCAGCCTTTTCAATTCGGGCGGCCGCACGAAAGCGCAGTCCGGGCGTGAACTGCCCGCCCACCGCGCCTTCGAGCGAGCGGTCATTAAACCGGCCATATTCGCCCTGCACATATCCGTTGAACTGTTCCTTGCTGGCGTCTTCGCTCAGATAGTGGATCAGACCGCCCGTGGCGTTGCGACCGAACAGCGTGCCCTGTGGCCCGCGCAGTACTTCCACCCGCTTGATATCGAACAATTGCCCTGCCACCGCATTCATCGAAGCGATATAGGCGTTGTCCTGATAGACCGCGACGGGCGCTTCGAGGTTGTCTGTGAAATTGCTCTGCGAGATCCCGCGCAGGCTGAAAATCGTCAGGTTGGGTGACCAGGCATTGACCCTGAGCGAGGGGATCTGCTGTGTGATCTGGGTCGTATCGGTGATCCCCAGGCGATTGATTTGTTCGCCGCTGAAGGCGCTCATCGAGATCGGCACCTTCTGCAGGCTTTCGCTACGCTTGGTGGCTGTCACGATGATCTCGCCGATCAGAACATTATCGGCGGCCCCCGTGCTTGCTCCGGACGCTGCGTCCTGTGCGAAAGCGAAGGTCGGAAGGCCGATTGCCGCCGAGGCGAGCAAAATGGCGGTGTACCTTATGGTCAAGAAATTGACTCGCATGTTTGTAACTCCCCATGCTGTGTGAAACATGCCCTGTGAAACCTTGGCCGCGCCGTCG
This sequence comes from Sphingobium sp., assembly GCA_039934655.1. GTDB lineage: Bacteria > Pseudomonadota > Alphaproteobacteria > Sphingomonadales > Sphingomonadaceae > Sphingobium. The sequence goes on along the minus strand of JBDTLS010000035.1, from coordinate 8,599 downwards.
ACATTCTGGACGCGAAAGCGCTGCAGAAATATTCTTGCATAGTTTACAGTGAATGGCAATATCGATATATTGTTGCAAAAATAGAACAGTATATGGCACATCTTTATATCGTCGGCGGGCTGGTAAAGCGCGACGGGATATATCATTAACTATATGAAAATTATGATATATTATTGAATTTTTCGGATTATTGAATTTTCAATTTACGAACAATATATTCATAAATGTGGCAACTGTTTAATTTATGCGATATGTATAATATCCGCGTAGCTACGGCGGTGATTCGCCCGGGATGGAGAGCGATTATGTCAAATTCAGGCCATGCCATTGCCAAGACCGGCCGTGCGGAACCGTCACCCCTTGAACCGAGTGCCGACACGCTGGTTGAGCGGGCGCGGGCAATGATTCCCATTTTGCGCGAAAGGGAGGCCGAAGCCGTCGTTGCAAGGCAAGTGCCTGCCACGACGATCGCTGAGATGCAGCAGGCCGGGTTCTTCAAGGTGCTGCAGCCCAGGCGCTATGGCGGCTTCGAGATGTCCCCCGCTGTGTACTGCGAAATCGCCCGGACCCTGGCCGAAGGCTGTATGGGGACCGCGTGGGTCTACGGTGTCGTAGCCGTGCACAACTGGCAGCTTGCCCTGTTCGATCCGCAGGCGGCCGAGGAAGTCTGGGCCGATGACGGGACCGTGCTGATCAGCTCGTCCTACATGCCGACGGGCAAGGTCACCAAAGTCAAAGGAGGATATCGCTTTAGTGGCCGCTGGGCGTTCTCCAGCGGCTCTGCCCACTGCCAGTGGGTCATCCTGGGTGCCAATATGGTTGCCGAGGATGGCGACGGCCAGCCCGAGCCCTACAATTTCCTGATCCCGCGCAGCGACTATGCGATTGTCGATACCTGGCACACCATGGGACTATGCCCGACCGGCAGCAACGACATTGTGGTCGACGATGTGTTCGTGCCGGCACACCGGGTGATCCGCGAACGCGATATGTTTAATCTGGCTTGCCCCGGACATGCCGTGAACGGCGGTGAACTTTACCGGATCCCTTTCGCACAGCTGTTCAACCGCACGGTCTCGACCACCTCACTGGGGTCGCTGCGCCGCGCTCTCGACGTCTTCGTGGAAGCGACCCGTCAAAAGCGCACCACCTACACCGGCGTGCGCATAGCGGCCGATACTATGATCCAGGAAGCTGTGGCCGATGTCATGCTGACCTTGAACGATCTGGAACTGCGCCTGGCGAGCGACCTGGCCGAGATTGAGGCCCACGCAGCCAGCGGCGACTGGCCGATCGAACGGCGTGCGCAACTGGGCCATCACACTACTGCCATGGTCTCGCGCTGCGTCGAGGCGATCGACAAGCTGATGCTGTTTTCCGGCGGCAAGGCCATCTACAACGGCAACGTTATTCAGCGCGTCTTCCTCGATATCCATTGCGCGCGCGCTCACGTGGCGAATAATCCCTACCCCTATGCGCGCAATCTGGGCGCGCTGGCCTTTGGGTTCGATAACGAGTGCATGGATCTCTGAACAGGTAGGCGCACGGGACTCGTTGACGCCTATCCGCCGATCGCCGACTTGAACAAGCCGCCGGTGAGCCAATCAGTACCAAATGGAATGTGCACGCAAAAATTCAGATGGCTGATGCAAGCCCTAGCATCGCCCCTTGCATGTTGCTTGTCCCGTCCCGCATCTCGCCACGTACGAAATCGACAAATGCCCGAACCTTTGACAGCGCGAAGTTACCGCGCGGGAAGATGATGTGGAGCGGGATGCTTTCGGTGACGATTTCCTCGAGCAGCGGTTCCAGCCGTTCCGCATTTATGTCTTCCTCGATCAGGAAGCGGGGCAGGTAGCTGATGCCCAGTCCTTCCAGCGTGGCTTGGCGTGCCATGCGAACCGAGTTGCTGGTCAGCGGACCTCGATTTACCGCCACGGTGACATCATCCGACAGTCGCCATTCGCCCACCTTGGACAAGTGTGTTTCGACGATGCAGGTATGTTCCCTGAGGTCGTGTGCGGTCGAGGGCCAGCCGGCACGCGCGAGGTAGTCCGGCGCGGCGACGAGGGCCATCGGGTAGGTCCGCAACTGGACCGATTCCAGGCTCGAATCAAACGGATCGCCCATCCAGAACGCTACGTCGAAGCGACCCTTGAGCATATCGACCTTGCTGTCCGACAAATTGAGGAACAGTCGCACATCGGGATAGGTCTTGAGAAATCGCGGGATGATCGAGGTAAGGGCGAACAGCGACGAGACGACCGGTGCATTGACCCTAAGCTCGCCGCGCGGCTTGGAAACCATGCCGGTGATGACCTGATTCGCCTCGTTGACCTCTTCGACGATCCGCGCGCAGCGAGCGTACATTTCGCGCCCCGCCGGGGTGAGAGTGACCGAGCGTGTGGTGCGATCGAGCAACCGCACGCCGCTGCTCTGTTCCAGCTTGGCAATCTGGCGGCTGACCGCAGCCTTCGAATAGCCCAACAACTTGGCGGCGTTCGAGAACCCGCCGGAGCTGACAACTGCGGCGAAGGAGATCATCGCCATCACGTTACCTAAGTCTGATCTGTCGTCCATTTCTACCCTGTGTTTCAGCGGCACTGATGTGTCAATCCGAATGGCTCGGTGTTACGCTTTGCGCGTCCCAGACGGCAATTCCCTATTGTTACGTATTTGCAAAAATAGATGCATTATCATTTAGACTGTTACGTTTTAATTGACTTTACGCAAGGACTTTTCCTACAGAATGACCAGGCCGCGATTCGGGTGCGGCAAAACCGGGAGTATTATCAGTGGCGACCCAGCTTTCCCTCTCTGCGCAACAGGATCAGCGCAGCCAGTTCCATCCCTTCACCTCGATCAACGATCTGAAGAACGAAGGCCCCACGGTTATGGCTTCGGGTTCGGGCATCCGGGTGCGCGACGTCAACGGCAAGGAATACCTCGACGGTATGGCCGGCCTGTGGTGCGTCAACCTGGGCTATGGCCGCAAGGAGATTTCGGACGCGATCGCTCAGCAGAGCGAGCGGCTGTCGTTCTTCCACGCCTTCAACGGGATGAGCACTGACGTCGTTGCCGAATGCGCCGAGGCGCTGCTGGCCCGTGCACCGGTGCCGATGTCGCGCGTGTTCTTCGGTACATCCGGCAGCGATGCCAACGAAACCCAGCTCAAGCTGATCTGGGTTTACAATAACCTGCGCGGCAAGCCCGCAAAGAAGAAGATCATTGCACGCTGGAATTCCTATCACGGATCGGGCGTCGCCACTGCCAGCCTGACCGGCCTGCCGGGCATGCATAATCTGTTCGATCTGCCAAAGGGGCCGATCCTGCACGTCAGTGCGCCGTATTATTACCGCAATGCACCCGAAGGCATGTCGGAACGTGACTTCTCGCGACACCTCGCCAAGGAACTTGAAGACCTGATCGAGCGGGAAGGGGGCGACACCATCGCGGCCTTCTTCGCCGAGGCCGTGATGGGCGCAGGCGGCCTGATCCCGCCTCCTGAAGGCTATTTCGAAGAAATTACGCCGATTCTTAAGAAGCACGACATTCTCCTCGTTGCGGACGAGGTCGTTTCCGGGTTTGGACGGCTCGGCACCTACTGGGGCTGCCAGGCCTATGGCTACCAGCCTGACCTCATCACGTCGGCCAAGGGGGTTACTTCAGGTTATTTCCCGATGTCGGCGGTTTTCATCTCGCCCAAGGTGTGGGACGTGCTTGAAGGCAATGCCGACAAGGTCGGCGTGTTCGGGCATGGTTACACCTATTCCGCCCACCCGGTCGGTGCGGCCGCAGCACTTGCGGCACTGAAGCTCATCGACGAGTTGAAGGTGGTCGAGAACGTCGCCGATGTCGGCCCCTACATGATGCAGGAGCTCAAGAACCGCCTTGGCCAGCACCCGCACGTCGGCGACATTCGCGGCAAGGGCCTGATGCTCGGGATCGAACTGATGAAGGACCGAGAGTCCAAGGAAACCTTCCCGATGGCCAACCGCACCGGGCGCCGGGTGCTCAAGGCAGCGGCCGAACGCGGCCTTATCACCCGTGCTCTGGGTGACACTCTGGTCTTTGCCCCGCCGCTGATCATTACCCGTGCCGATGCGGATGAGATTGTCGACAAATTCGCGCTTGCAGTGAATGATGTGCTGAAAGCCTGATTGCGCTGGCGCCGCCCGAATGTGTTCGGGCGGTTTGGCATAAAGATCCTGAGGGTATGGGCACGACATGGAAATCAACACTGCCATCGCGGGCATGGCCGCTGCTGAACAAGGTACTGAGCGACTGAACCGCGGGGGCCTGGCCAGCGCGATCCTGGTCGGTCTGGTAGGCGCCCTGGTGATCTTCGTTACGCCCGGTTTCCTTGCCGTGGTGGCCCAGAAAACCGGGTTCGATAACGACCAGCTCGGCTATCTCGCAGCCTGGGATATCAACGCCATGGGCGTGACAGTCGGGCTCAGCACCTTTGCTCTTGCCAAGGTGCGCTGGCGGTTGGCGGTCGGCGTTGGTCTGGCCCTGATTGTTATCGGCAACCTGCTGACCTCGGCAGCCGTAACTTTTCCGGCGATGGCCGCCGCGCGGGTCGTCGCCGGGGCGGGCGAAGGGATCGCAGTTGGTTTTGCTTTCGCAGCGCTGGGCCGCGCGAAAAATCCTGATCGCGCCTTTGCCATATATCTGGTGGTCGGCGCGCTGGTCAGTTCAGCATTCCTCTACGCTCTTCCTGTCATTCAGGCTTCGATTGAGCCGACGAACCTGTTCGTGATCAATGCAATCGTGACTGCGCTGGTCATGCTTTCGCTGCGAGCCTTTCCTGAAGGCAGCAAGGATGAACCCGACATCTTCGCGACCGGTGGCAAGCTGGACCTGCGCTTTGCCTCCGGGGCGCTGTTAGGTGTGTTCCTGCTGTTCTTCGCGATGGGCGCGATGTGGAGCTATTCCGAACGGATCGGGCTCGCCAGTGGATTGTCGGTGGATGTGATTGCCAGCGGGCTTTCCATTGGCACTATGGCCGGAGTTTTGGGGGCGGGGCTTGCAGGCATCCTGCCACGCCGCTGGGGCCGTTCATGGCCGCTGGCAGCAAACGGAGTAGTAGGGATCGCCAGCTTCCTGATGTTCCGCAGCCAGTTCTCGTCCAGCACTTTCATCATCGCCACCGTACTGATGCTGTTCAGCTGGAACTTCGCTCAGCCTCTGCTCTCCGGGATATGTTCGGAAGCTTGCAACCGAGGCCGGGTGGTTTGCGCAATGGGTTCGATCCAGACCTTCGGGACGGGCCTGGGCCCTGCCATCGCAGCAGCAACACTTGGAACAGGTTCGTTCGGGACAATGATCTCCATGAACTGCGTGGCCCTGGCCATCAGCGTCGCCGTTACCGTTGCCACGGTCCGGCGGCACACCGGTTAAGCGGGAAACGGTTTCACGTAAGAGTGGAACATTTCGTTCCGCACCCAGTCACTGCTTTCATAAAGCGCCTGTGCGGCGGAATTGGTTCGGGCCGTTTGCAGACTGATGCGCAGAGCTCCTGATTGTTTTGCAAAGTCTTCGGCAGCCGTCAGCAACGCACGACCGGCGCCAGAACCCCGGGTCGCTGCCGTCACGTAAAGATCGTTCAGAATGCATATCCGCCCGGCATTCACCGAACAGAACCCGAAGTAGATCTGACAGAACCCGACCGGCATCCCTGATTGCGTTTCGGCCAGAAAGATCACAGATTCTGCGTTGCGCAGGCGGTCACCGATATAGTGCGCGGCCAGCGCCGGATCGGCAGGCTTTTCGTAAAACTGACGGTAGAGATCGAACAGAGGAGCGACCAGTTCGGTGTCGCCCAGCTCTGCCCTTCTGATAATTATCTTGTTCATATGGCGGCTCCGAGCCTTGGCTCAAAGAAATACAGCGCGCGACAGACCGCCGTCCACTGCGATCGATTCGCCCGTCACGCCGCTGCCCAGCTGCGAGCAGAGGAAAACGATCGGATCGGCCACTTCCTCTACTTCGAGCATCCGCTTCAAGGCGGCGGGATCGCCGGCCTCGCGCGCGATGATGGCGTCAACCGTGGTGCCTTCCTCTGCCGCCATTTCGGCGAACCATTCCTCGATATGCTCGGTCCGGGTGACGCCTGGGTGAATGATGTTGACGGTGATGCCGTCGCGCCCGACTTCATCCGACAGGGTCTTGGTGAAGTGGACGAGCGCGGTGTTGCGCATACCGGACAGCGCCTCAGTGCAACGCGCGGTCAGCCCGCCGACGTTGACGATACGTCCCCACCCGGCCTTGCGCATGTGGGGTACGCAGGCCTTGGCGGTGCGGAAATAGCCAAACAGCTTGGTGTTGAGGTCAAGCATCAGCATATCCTCGTCGGCCAGTTCGATAGCGTTGCGAACCAGGCCACCCGGCGCCGCCGCGCAGTTGACCAGGATATGCACCCCACCGAACTTTGCCACGGTGGCCGCGACCAGCGCCTCGACCGATTCCTTTGACGTCGTGTCGGTCGGCACGGCGATGATGTCGCCGCCAGTGGCCAGCCGCAATTCCTCGGCAGCAGCCTCCAGCTTGCTGACGGTGCGCGCGGCGATCACCACCTTGGCGCCAGCCAGCAGCAACTTGCGCGCTGTTTCCTTGCCGATGCCGACGCCGCCGCCGGTGATAACGGCAACCTTGCCTTCAAGTCCCAATTCCAGACACATCGTCGCACTCCTTTTCAGTTTGGCCTTTTCAGTTTGGCCTTTTCAGTTTGGTACGCGCAGTGATATGCGCGCCGCATCGACCCCGTCAAACTCCACGCGGATCGTATCGCCTGCGAAAATCTCGGTTGCCCCGGTGCAGGTGCCAGAAGCGATCAGTTGTTCGCGCTGCAAAGTGCAGCCTTCGTTCTTGGGCAGCCAGTTGGCCAACCAGACTACGGCGTCGAGCGGATTTCCCATGACCAGCGCCGTTCCGCCTTCGACCGCTTCGTCGGTGCCTCGCGTCAGGGTGACGGGCATGTCGGTAAAGCGGTCGTCCCACTGCGCGGCAAGCTTGCGGCCCAACACCAAACCGTGGGCCATCGAATTGTCAGCAATCAACAGGGGCAGGGTGAGATCGCTGGAAGCGAAGCGCGTGCGCACGATTTCGATTCCGGCGTAGATGCCCTTCAGCGCGGCGCAGACGTCCTCACGGCTATAGGGCGCATCCTGCAGGGGCAGGTCTTGGCCCATTTCGAAGACCAGTTCGGCCTCGGCAAACATCTCGATACCGGCATAGGCGATTTCGCTGCGATCGGAATAGATCGCGCTGGCGCAAAGGCGCCCGACGATTGGCTCGCTCGCGCCGAAAACCTCGCGCTTGCCCGCGCCCGTCAGTCCCAGTTTCCACACCATGATCGGCATTCGTGCATCGGAGATCAGCCGACGCTGGATGTTGTAGGCGCCAGAAACAGAGGGTTCGTGCTTGGGCAGGGGAACAGCTGGCCCGGTCGCACGCGATGCGGCCAGCAAGGCCGTTTCCAGTTCGTTGAAGTCACTCTGCACGGGAATCCCCTCTCGCCCGGAAGGGCCAATATCATTGTCGCGCATATGCAACAAATAACTTTTTAAATCTAGTATTGTTTACATTATGAGATTGATCTAGGTATATCGTCGAATCGTTGCAGGGCTTTGCGCGTCTGCCGCGAATTATGGGTTCAGGAAACCGAAGGTAACGCCATGTCACAACAGTCCGCAACATATGCGAAGGCCGAATCGCTCGGCGGCGCGCTGGCCAAGGCTCCGCTGGGGCTGATCATTGATGGCAAATCGGTTCAGGCCCGGTCGGGCAAGACCTTCGCGACGCTGAACCCGGCCACAGGCATTGAAATCTGCCAGGTTGCCGAAGGTGGCGTGGCCGATGTCGATCTTGCAGTGCAGGCAGCGCGCAAGGCGCTGGTCGATCCGTCCTGGCGGGACATGAGCGCGGTCGATCGCTCGAGGCTTCTCAACCGTCTGGCTGACTTGATTGAGCGCGATGCCGCCGAGCTGGCTGTGCTGGAATGCATGGACAATGGCAAGCCTGCGACCTTGACCCAGGTGGTCGAGATCGAAGGATCGATCAAGACGTTCCGCTATTTCGCCGGTTGGCCGACCAAATTCGGCGGCGAAACGCTGCCGGTTTCGCCGCGCAGCGGGGCCAAGATACTCAACTATACGGTGCGCGAGCCGGTCGGCGTGTGCGGCCTGATCGTACCGTGGAACTACCCGATGTCGATGGCCGCGTGGAAGGTCGCCCCGGCGCTGGCAGCGGGCTGCACCGTGATCCTCAAGCCCGCGGAACAGACCCCGCTGACCGCGCTGCGACTGGCTGAACTGGCGCTCGAAGCCGGGGTGCCGCCAGGCGTGTTCAACGTGATTACCGGCTTTGGCGAAGCGGGCGCGGCCCTGGTCGATCACCCGGGGGTCGACAAGGTTGCCTTCACAGGTTCAACCGAAGTCGGTAAGATGATCGTGCGCGCGGCAACCGGCAATCTTAAGAAGGTCAGTCTTGAACTAGGAGGCAAGTCGCCGCAGATCGTGTTGCCCGATGCTGATCTTGATATGGCGGCGGCCTCGATCGCTGCGGGCATCTTTTTCAACCAGGGTCAGACCTGCAC
>JBDTLS010000034.1:0-16543 GCA_039934655.1 Sphingobium sp. | reverse complement strand
TGGAATGGTGCAACGAGGTGTTGCAGACACGAAAGGAAATTCACATGACCCGCACGACAAACCCATCAACCGTCGAACCCAAACTGCCAGACTTCCACGCATGGCACGTCACCAACAAGGGCGAAAAAGGCTTTTGGACGAAAGTTGGAGCCGCATGGCCGCACCGCGACGGAAAGGGATTTTCGCTGATCCTCTCGGTCATCCCGATTGACGGCCAGATCGTCCTACGCCAGCCTTCACTGAGCGTTGGCGACAGCAGGGCGGGCGGGTAAGCGCCTGCCTCGCGGCGAAAATAAAATCAGCTACGATACAGCGAAGTCAGCTAAACAGGCCTCAGGCGTTCAAATTCGTTCGCTGCAAGCCGCAACTTTATGTGGGAACGAATGTGGGCATGATTTCGCAAAATTACAAAATATTCGTTTAATTTCAATAATTTAGACGAATATTTTGGTGACCCCAACGGGAATCGAACCCGTGTTTCAGCCGTGAAAGGGCCGCGTCCTAACCGCTAGACGATGGGGCCTGGGCACGGCACATGGGCCGCGCAGAAGCGAAGGCGGCATTAGGGCGCGATGTCGCCGTGGTCAAGCCGTTTGCAGGCAAAAATTTTCCGGGCAACCATGTGCGCCGTTCAGCGCGCCCATGCGGCATCGTCGATCAGCATTTCGGCTACGTTCCGTCCGCCCCAGTCGTCGATTTTCGCGCGCCCGGCCAGCCAGAGCCGCCGGTCGCGCCCGGCTCCCAGCAAAGCCTGCCCCAGTTCGCGGTCGGCTTGCCGAAAGGCCACAGCCTTGATCGACTTGCCATCATCGCCTGCGATCACGAGGCGCACATGATTGGTCCCGACAACATCGCCCTTGATAATCCGCACCGGCCCGGTTGCGAGACGCGGCCCCGGCCAGCCCATGCCATAGGGGCCAGCTTCGTCCATCGCCTCGACCAGCGCCGGGGTGACACCGCCGGGACTGACCAGCGCGTCGATCAGCAGCGCCTTGCCCAGCCCTGCTTTGGCAATATCCTCGGCAAGGCGATTGTTGAGATAGGCATGCAAATCGGTGATCCGGTCCTGCGCAATCGTCAGCCCCGCCGCCATCGCGTGTCCGCCGCCCGCGATTAGCATATCCATTTCCTTGGCGGCAAGCACGGCTGCGCCCAGATCGACGCCGGTGACCGAACGACCGGAGCCTTTACCGATGCCGTCCTCATCCAGCGCGATCACGATCGCCGGGCGAGTGAATTTTTCCTTGAGACGTCCGGCGACAATGCCGATCACACCCGGATGCCATCCGCGCCCCGCGACCATTAATACGGCGCTGTCGCCCTGTGCAAACGCCATCGCTTCGGCTTCTTCCTGCACATGCGCTTCGATCATGCGGCGCTCGCTGTTGAGCTGATCGAGTTCCTGCGCGATGCCGGCGGCTTCGTCCGCGTCGTTTGTCGTGAGCAACCGCACGCCGAGATCGGATTTTCCAACGCGCCCGCCCGCGTTGATGCGCGGACCAAGCGCAAAGCCGAGATCATGGCATTGCGGGGCGCGTGTCAGTCGGCTGGCGCTGGCAAGAGCGGTCAGACCGATGTTGCGGCGCTGGCCCATAATCTTGAGGCCCTGGGCGACGAAAGCGCGATTGAGTCCGCGAAGTTGCGCGACGTCGGCCACCGTACCCAGCGCCACGAGATCGAGCAGGTCGATCAATTTGGGTTCTTCGCGGTTGGCGAACCAGCCCTGAACGCGCAAGGTGCGAATCAATGCCGCGCCGAGCAGGAAGGCGACGCCTACTGCTGCGAGATGGCCATGCGACGCCGCCTCGTCGCACTCATCGAGCCGGTTGGGGTTCACCAGGGCGAAGGCCGCCGGGAGCGTGGTTGCGCATTTGTGATGATCGACGACGATCACATCGATCCCTGCCGTCTTGGCCATGTCCAAAGCCTCGAACGCCTGTGCGCCGCAGTCGACGGTGACGATCAGGGTCGATCCACTCATCCCCAGTCGCACCAGCGCCTCGCCGGATGGGCCATAGCCCTCCATCAGTCGGTCCGGGATATAATAGCCCGCGTCCAGACCCAATTGGCGCAGCAGCCGGATCAGCAGCGCCGCACTGGTCGCGCCATCGACATCATAATCGCCAAAGATCGTGACTTTCTCGCCGGATGCAACGGCGCTGGCCAGCCGGTCGGCGGCGCGTTCCATGTCCTGAAAAATTGCCGGGTCGGGCATGAAATTGCGGATGGTGGGGGTGCGGTGCAATTCGACATCTTCACGCGCACAGCCCCGCGCCATCAACAGCTGGCTGACGAGATCATCGGGGCGCAGATCTCCGTCGCGGCCATCGCCATTGCCCGCGCGCCAGTGCCAGTTCTGACCGAGGATCGATGTCGGTATTTGCGCGATGGAGGATGCTGGGGTCGACATTCTATAGTCGTAGCTGAGCGATGAAGAGAAGGAAAGCGGCTCCGACGGGTGGCACGCTACACGGGATAGCTGATCGCCATCACCTCATATTCCTTCTCACCACCCGGCAATATGATTTTGCGGACATCACCGACGCCTGCGCCACGCAGCGCGCGGGCGAGCGGCGCGCTCCAGCCGATCTGGCCTGTTTCGGCGTGGGTTTCGTCGTTGCCGACCAGCGTAATTATCCGGTGGTTATCCTCTTCGTCGGCGATCGTGACCGTTGCGCCAAAATAGACCCTACTCTTGTCGGGTTGCGCGCGCGGATCAATGACCTTGGCGTCCTTCATCTTGCGCGCGAGGCGGCGTAGCTGGCCATCAATTTCGCGCATCCGCTTGCGGCCATAGAGGTAATCGCCATTTTCGCTGCGATCGCCATTGCCCGCCGCCCAGCTGACGACCTCGACAATCGCCGGACGCTCGACACCGAGCAGTTGGTCATATTCGGCACGCAAGGCGGCATAGCCTTGCGGGGTAATATAATTGGGCGGGCGGGCGGTGTCGGACAAAGGGTTTCAGTTCCGGCTGATGTGAGAAGATTGTTCTCCGGCGAAAACCGGAGTCCAGTTGACCAGGCGCAGTGTTTTGCACTCTGGACTCCGACTTTCGCCGGAGCACGACGAACTTGCTGCTCCCAGTCAAAAAATCAGCGCTCAACCTACGTCATTCTTGCCCAGATATTTGCTCAACGGGGTGGCGCTGCCCCGGAAGCGGGCCTGCCCGGGGTTGATGCTGTCATAGACGACGGCGTTTTCGAGCACGCGCTGTACATAATTGCGCGTTTCATAGATCGGGATGCTTTCGATCCAGCGGAGCATGTCGGTACCGGGCAGGCGCGGGTCGCCATTCGCGGCAATCCATTTGTTCACATTGCCGGGGCCAGCGTTATAGGCGGCAATGGCAAGCGGATAGCTGCCCCCGTAATAATACAGCATCTGCTGGAAATAGCTGCTGCCCAACTGGATGTTGTAGGATGGATCGCCGGTCAGCGCGTCGGCCGTGTAAGATAGGCCCTTGCGTTGCGCTACCTCCCTCGCGGTGCCGGGCATCAACTGCATCAGGCCGCGTGCGCCCGCGCTGCTGACTGCCGATTTGTCAAACTGGCTTTCCTGCCGGGCGATGGCGTGGATCATCGTCCAGTTGGCTTCATGTCCCTGTGGCACCGGAACGCTGGGGAAACTCGATAGGCCATAGCCCGACATCCCGTCCGCCAGTGCGCGCCGCCCGACCATCACGCCAAGGTCCGGTCGTCCCAATGTTCGCGCCAGTTCGGCAGTCAATGCGCGCTCCTGCTCTGTTATGACATTTTCGGATATGGCGCGCAGGAACTGGCTTTGTTCGCGCCACTGACCCATAGCGCCGAGCAATTTGGCGGCGCGCACGACCGAACGGTTGGCGAAGGCGTCGCGATCTACCGTCGTGACGACCACCGGTTGGGCAAAGCTGGCAGGGGAGGGAACGGCCCGGCCCAAGCGTTCCAGCGATAACTGGCCATAGAATTGATCGGGATAGGCCGCCGCCTGGGTAAAATAGCGGGTGGCGAGGCCAGCATCACCTACAAACATCGCGGCGCGCCCCGCCCAATAATAGCCCTTGCTGATTGTCTGCGGTGACCGCGCGCCGCTTGCATAACGGTCGAACATCGCGACCGCATCACGCGGGCGATAGAGGTTATAATAGGCCGCGAACCCGGCCAGCCAGGTCAGACTGGTGTAATCATCCCGCTCACCGATCGAACGGTCCCGCACGTCGATTTGCGGCGCATAGGCATCATCAACCTTGCTGGCGATGGCGTAGGCGGTGGACCAGTCGCCGGTCTTGGTGGCGGCGCGGGCGTTGGAGAGAAGGTTCTCGAACCACTTTTCGGCATCGGCAGGGCGCGTGACAAGGGTTCCGCGCCCCGCGAGGATGCTTTGCGCAACGATGCCGTTGCCCATGCCGTTGAGCCAGTTTGTCCGATCGGCGATGAAACCCGCATTGCCCGTCGCATAGGGTTGGGCGAGTTGAATTTTGTCCCCGGCGTCGGGCGCGCCGCGCTGCATGGCGATACGCGCTTCAACAACGGGGCGGATGTTGGCGGGCAGATAGCCTAATACCCGCTCTGCGCCGGTCGGATTTTTCGCCCATAACAGCGCGTCAGCGCGTGTGCTATTATCGTCGGCGGTGAAGGTGCCGCCGAACAGGCCGAGAATCTGATTTTCATCGGCGGGGGCGAGTGACCCACCGCGCCACGCGTTGCGCGCTTCCACCTGCGCTTCGCCCGTCCGGCCCAGCGCCGACAGCGCGAGTGCATACCGGGCATGGCCAGTCGCCGTGCGGGGCGGATAGCGGGTGAAAAACGCGGTGACCTGTGTGGGCGCGAAGCTACTTGGATTGATCGAAGTTTCCGCAAGCCGCCGCATCCGCGCTTCGCCGGGCCACCCTGGATTGGCGGTTAGGAAGTTGGCGTAAGCGGAAAAGTCGAGCGCATCGCTTTGCTGCAAACGGCGCCATTCGATGATCCGCGCCTGCATCACTGCGTCCGCGCTGGTCATGATTTGGTTGCGCGCCACGTCCCAGCTACCCGAGCCTTGCGGTAATGCGGCGGATGCACCCGGCGGGATCGGCTGCACGATTTCATTCTGGGCATCGGCGGTCGGAACGAGCATCACCAGCGCCAGAAAAGGAAAACGCATTTTCATCAGATATGAGACCGCACTGGACATTCTGGTAACAGGTTCCCTATCAGGCAGTCATATTACATGCACATAGGTGTATGACGCATTACTATGCCCGTTAATTGGGTGTGTTTGAAGGAGTTTCTGCATGTTTTCCGGGTCGATTCCGGCTTTGGTCACCCCTTTTCGCGACGGATCGTTTGATGAAGCCGCGTTTCGCAGCTTTGTCGACTGGCAGATCGCGCAAGGGAGCAGCGCGTTGGTGCCCTGTGGCACCACGGGCGAAAGCGCCACCATGACCATTGAGGAGCATAACCGCGTCATCGCCGTTTGCATTGAGCAGGCACGTGGCCGTGTGCCGGTGATCGCCGGATGCGGTTCCAACGATACGCGCATCGCGCTCGAACATATGTTCGCGGCGCAGGCGGCTGGTGCGACCGCTGCGCTGGTGGTCACCCCTTATTATAACAAGCCCAATCAGGAGGGTGTGTACCAGCATTTTGCGCATCTGGCGCAGCGGTGCGACCTGCCGATCGTGCTGTATAACGTGCCCAGCCGCACGATCACCGACATTGGTGTGCCGGTGATGCATCAACTGGCGGAGGATTTCCAGACGATCATTGGTGTCAAGGATGCGACCGGCAATCTGGGCCGGGTCACGGCGCAGCGCCTCGCGTGTGGCACGCGCTTTGTGCAGTTGTCAGGTAACGATGAAACCGCGCTGGGCTTTAACGCGATGGGCGGCATGGGGTGCATATCCGTCACCGCCAACGTCGCGCCGGGGCTGTGTGCGCAGTTTCAGGCGGCCTGTGCAAGTGATCGCTGGGCCGATGCGTTGGCGTTGCAGGATCGGCTCTTTCCGCTGCACGATGCGCTGTTCAGCGATTCTTCACCGGGACCGATCAAATATGCGTTGTCGCGGGTGCGGCCCGATATGCCGAGCGAGATGCGCCTGCCGATCACATGGCCGTCCGCGTCGAGCCGCCTTGCGGTTGATCGCGCGCTGGAAATCGCCGGGCTGGTATAAGCGGCGACATTTCCCATATGTGACGACTGGAGAAAAAATACCCCGATGGCCCGTCCGCGCCCCGAAACATTCAACAAGGTCAAGACCGTCGCCGAAAACCGGCGCGCACGCTTTGACTTCGCCATTGATGAAGTGTTCGAGGCGGGCATCATGCTGACCGGCACCGAGGTCAAATCGCTGCGCTTTGGAGAAGGCTCGATTGCAGAGAGCTATGCCGAGGTAAAGGGCGAGGAAGTCTGGCTTATTAACAGCAATGTACCGGAATTCAGCCACGGTAACCGTTTCAACCATGAGCCAAAGCGTCCACGCAAATTGTTGTTGCATCATCGTGAGATCGCCAAGATGCATGGTGCGGTGGCACGCAAGGGCATGACGCTGGTGCCGCTGTCGATCTATTTCAACGGGCAGGGCCGCGCCAAGGTCGAACTGGCACTCGCCAAGGGCAAGAATGCGCAGGACAAGCGCGAAACGACCAAAGAGCGCGAATGGAAACGCGAACAGGGCCGCCTGATGAAGGAGCATGGTTGATGCGCGGGCGCATCGCATCCTGGCTGCACGCAAATACCCCGAGCCGTGAAGCGTTGGAGAACAGCCATATCCTGCGTCCGGTCGCGCACCGCGTGCTGGCGCCGGAGCTGTGGCGTTTTACGCGCCGGTCGGTGCCGCGCGGCGTGGCTTTGGGATTGCTGGTCGGCATATTCTTGATGGTCCCCGGTGTGCAGATCGCGGGCGCGGCGCTGCTGGCATTGCCGTTTCGCGCGAATATACCGATTGCGGCGGCGATGACGTTGCTGTCCAACCCCGCGACGACACCGTTCATTTTGTGGGCGTCGGTGTATATCGGCAATATCATGCTGGGGCGCACTGTCGACGCCTCGAAGTTTATGGCGCTGGTGCATCATCATGCCAGCGTCCGCCAATGGCTGAACTGGCTGTTTTCTGAAGCAGCACCCGCTCTGCTCTTTGGGCTGGCGGTGATTTCCGTGGTCGTTGCTGCAATCGGTTATGTGGTGTCGTTGTGGCTATGGCGATTTCACACCGCGCGGAAATGGCGGGCGCGCAAAATCAGGCTTGGAAACTACGACCAAAGCAGTTCATCGCAGACGACATGACTTTACATGCGCGGCATGAAGCGGGATGAGGATTTCGATATTTCGCGCATCGTAACCAAAGTAACAGGGACAGGCGATCATGGCCGCGCAAACGGGCGCTTCGCATAAGGATGACATCGTTGCAATGGCAGCGGTGGGTGCGTCGCCGCTCATGTTGCCTGCATTGGGCACTGCGGCGCTGCTGTGCGGCGGCCTGGTCTATCTTACCATAAACAACATCGCCGTGGCGGGTGGTTTTGTCGCGACCGTAGTCGCAATGGCGGCTTTGATCTGGATGTTTCGCCAGATGGGGGCGGCGCCGGTCGGTACGCAGGAGGTGCTGCCCGACTGGAGCGTCGCGCGCGCGGCCGCAGATGCATCGCATATGGCGATCGCCGTGACGGACCGGACCGGCAAGCTGGTATGCGCTAGCGACCTTTACGGTGAATGGTTCCCCGGCTTTCCCGCACCTCCTTCCCTGCCGCTTGACGGGGATGGCGCGGAAAGGCTGGCCGCCGCCGGGCGCGCCGCCTCGCGCGATGGCGATGCGCACTGCGACATGTTGACGCGTGGTGCGCTGCGGCTTGATGCGTATCTGACGCGTACGGGTCGCTCGGAAGATTATCTGATGTGGCATTTTGCACCGATCAGGCTGGTGAGCGCGGTCGATGATTTTGCGCGCATCGTGTCGGGCGACAGCGGTCGGCAACTGGGTGAAGCAGGCATCATGGCTGCAATCATCGGCGGGGAAGGGCGGGTGCGTGCTGCCAATCCGGCCTTTGTCGTGCGCGCAACCGGTCGGCTCGACAGCGATGTCACCGGGCGCGATTTTGCAGCCTATTTCCGCCGCGATGAAGAGGGCAATATCTTCTTCGTCCGCGAACTGGCGAGCGTCGTGCCGATCGGCATGTTCCGTGTGCCGCTCAAGGATGATCAGCCCGAGGGGCCGTCGCTGATCGTGATGATCGATCAGCCCGGCGACGGCGCGGGAACATTGTCCTCGCTATCCTATATCGAGGCGCTGATTGCGTTGTTGCCGTTTGGCCTCGCGATGGCAGACCGGGATGGGCGGCTGTTGTTCCTCAACAACAGTTTCATGCGCGCCTGCTCGCTGGTCGATGGGCAGAAGCCGAGCTATCCGGGTGATCTGGTGGTGGTGGAGGATCAGACCGCGCTTGCGTCCGTTGTGCGACGCTATGCGGTCGGGCCGCAAATGTCGGGCGACATCGCGGTGCGCTTGCGCGCCCAACCGGATGAGCCTGTATCGCTCAGCCTCGCCGGGGTGCGCGGGTTGGGGGAGGCCGCCGTACTGCTCAGCCTCAAGGACAACAGCGAGGAAAGTAAGCTCAAGCGTCAGGTCGCACAGGCCACCAAGATGCAGGCGGTCGGCCAGCTCGCAGGCGGCGTTGCCCATGATTTCAACAATATACTGACCGCGATCATCGGCTATTGCGACCTGATGTTGATGCGTCACACGCCGGGTGACAGCGATTATGACGACATTCAGCAGATCAAATCGAACAGCAACCGCGCGGCTAGCCTGACCCGGCAACTACTCGCTTTCTCGCGCCAGCAAACCTTGCGCCCGCAGGTGTTGCAATTGCCCGATATTGTCGCGGACGTTTCCAGCCTGCTTACCCGCCTGCTCGGTGAAAAGGTCAAGTTACAGGTCAGCCACGGGCGCAACCTTGGTCTGGTTCGCGCCGACCCCGGCCAGATCGAACAGGTGATCGTCAACCTTGCCGTCAACGGGCGTGATGCGATGCCGGAGGGTGGCACGCTTTCTATCCAGACCTACGCCGTCACCACGGCGCAGGTGCGCGAGATGCGCAGTGCGGTCATGCCGCCCGCCGACTATACCGCGCTGCGTATCACTGACACCGGCACGGGGATCCCTCCGGATTTGCTACCCAAGATATTTGAGCCGTTTTTCACCACCAAGGAAGTCGGCAAGGGCACCGGCCTTGGTCTTTCGACCGTATATGGCATCGTCAAGCAATCGGGCGGTTATATCTTTGCCGAATCGGAACCGGGGACGGGCGCCAGCTTTGTCATTTATCTGCCGATCCACATCGTCGGCGCGAATGACAAGGAAGAGGTAACGATCAAGTCCGCTCCGCCCAGGCGCGAATCATGGGGCACCGGCACGATATTGCTGGTCGAGGATGAAGACATGGTCCGTGCCGTCGCGGAGCGATCGCTGACCCGGCAAGGCTATACCGTGCTGACCGCGTCGGACGGGGAGCTGGGGCTGGAGATACTCGAATCGGATCAGGTCATCGACCTGTTGCTCTCGGACGTGGTCATGCCCAACATGGATGGGCCGACGATGGTCAAGTCGGCGCGCAAGGTCAGGCCGGACCTGCCGGTATTGTTCATGTCGGGATATGCCGAAGAGCAATTGCGCAAGTCGATTGATATTGACAATGTTTCGTTCCTGCCCAAGCCATTTTCGGTGGCGCAATTGTCCGAAGCAGTACGAGACGCCGTCGTGCATCGTGATGAAACGGCGCAGTAGCAGGATAAATGGAGGAGGCTCGCCTTGTATTGCACTGACGGAGCGGTAGCCTCGCTTGCGGCCAAGCCATGAAAGTCTCATTGTGAAATCGATATTGGTCGTGGAGGATGAGGCGCTGATTGCGCTTATGCTGGAAGATATGATCGAAGCGCTCGGCCACCGGTTGCACGGCGTTGCGGCCAGCCTTGAAGAGGGATGCGCCGCCGCACAGACGGGCGATTTCGATTTTGCCATTCTCGATTGCAATCTGATGGGGGAAAAAGTTTGGCCGATTGCACAGATTCTTGCCGATCGGAATGTGCCGTTCGTGTTCAGCTCCGGCGGTGATATTCTTGAAATTCCGGAGCCCCACGCCCAGCGCCCAATGCTTGAAAAGCCTTATACTTTCGGCGCGATTGCTGAAATTCTCAAACAGATCTGATTAAATTTCAATATGCAATGTTCCCCTCTTGTTCTTAAGGAACAAATAGGATACATGGGGCCATCCAACCGATATGCGCTGTTGCGCTTGACAGGAGACCGGCCCATGACCGCATCGTTGAAACTGATTGATTCCGATAAAAAGACGGGGACTATGGATAAGGTAGCACTGGACCGACAAAAAGCGCTCGAAGCCGCGCTGGCGCAGATTGATCGCGCGTTTGGCAAGGGCAGCGCGATGAAGCTTGGCAGTCGCGACAAGATGGAGATAGAAGCGGTATCGACCGGCTCGCTCGGCCTCGACATCGCGTTGGGCATTGGCGGCCTGCCGCGCGGGCGTATCATCGAAATTTATGGGCCGGAAAGTTCGGGCAAGACCACGCTGGCGCTGCACGCGATTGCCGAAGCGCAGAAAATCGGCGGTACGGCGGCATTTGTCGATGCCGAACATGCGCTGGATCCTGTCTATGCGCGCAAGCTGGGCGTCGATATCGACGAGTTGATCGTGTCGCAGCCCGACACCGGCGAGCAGGCGCTGGAAATCGTCGATACGCTGGTGCGTTCCAACGCGGTCGATGTTCTGGTGATCGATTCGGTGGCGGCACTGGTGCCGCGCGCCGAAATCGAAGGAGAAATGGGCGACAGCCATGTCGGCTTACAGGCCCGGCTGATGAGCCAGGCGCTGCGCAAGCTGACCGGATCGATCTCACGCTCGCGTTGCACCGTCATCTTCATCAATCAGGTGCGGATGAAAATCGGCGTCATGTACGGCAATCCGGAAACGACGACCGGCGGCAATGCGCTGAAATTTTATGCTTCGGTTCGCCTCGATATCCGCCGCACCGGCCAGATCAAGGATCGCGACGATATCGTCGGTAACACCACGCGCGTGAAGGTGGTCAAGAACAAGGTGGCGCCGCCGTTCAAGCAAGTCGAGTTCGACATTATGTATGGCGAGGGCATCTCCAAGATCGGCGAAATTCTCGATCTCGGTGTCAAGGCGGGGATTGTCGAGAAATCGGGCGCATGGTTCTCCTATGATTCGGTGCGGATCGGGCAGGGGCGCGAAAACGCCAAAACCTTCCTCAAGGAAAACCCCGAGCTGGCCGAGCGTCTGGAGAAAGCCATTCGCGGGCGCACCGATGCGGTGGCCGAAGGTATGATGACTGGGCCTGACGCCGATGACGGCGACAGCGAATAAACGAGTTTATAGCGATGGCGCGATTGAATTATGTTGAGTTCCCTGCTTCCGACAAGGCGGCGAGCAAAGCCTTTTTCGAGCGCGCCTTCGGCTGGACGCTCAGTGATTTCGGACCGGACTATGCAGCGACCGTTACAGATGATGTCGATATCGGACTGGACGGCAGCGGAAGTCCGGTATCCGCAGCCCTTGCGGTGATCGAGGTTGAGGACATCGACGCTGCGTTGATCGCGGTCGAAGCGGCAGGTGGTGTAGTGACGCGACCAATATTTCCCTTTCCGGGCGGGCGCCGTTTTCATGTACGGGAACCCTCCGGCAATGAACTGGGCGTGTGGCAACGCGGGGAGCATTGAACAGATGGGATTGCTGGTCGCAAGAGTAAGCGTGGCCGATTTCATTAATTCAAATGCAGCCATTTTCCCGCATCCTTGCACAAATAGCGTGCGTGCACGTGCTTTGATACTTGTCTCTCTCCCAGCCTTCGCTTAACTCGCTTTTCTCATGACATCGCCCGCGCTCACCTCCACCAATGATATCCGCCGGTCCTTCCTCGATTATTTTGAGGGACAGGGGCATACTCCGGTCGCATCTGCACCATTAGTGCCGCATAATGACCCGACATTGATGTTCACCAATGCCGGCATGGTGCCGTTCAAGAATGTGTTTACCGGCCTCGAATCGCGGCCCTACACCACTGCGACATCCTCGCAAAAGTGCGTGCGGGCGGGCGGCAAACACAATGACCTCGACAATGTTGGCTATACCGCGCGGCACCACACTTTCTTCGAAATGCTCGGTAATTTCAGTTTTGGCGATTATTTCAAGGAACAGGCGATCGATCATGCGTGGACGCTCATCACCCGCGAATGGGGCATAGCGGCTGACCGCCTGAGCGTGACCGTCTATCACGACGACGATGAAGCGTTCGATCTGTGGCGGCGTATCGCCGATCTGCCCGAAGAGCGGATCATTCGTATCGCCACATCCGACAATTTCTGGTCGATGGGCGACACCGGGCCGTGTGGGCCGTGTTCCGAGATATTCTTCGATCATGGCGACCATATTTTTGGCGGACCGCCCGGATCGCCTGACGAAGACGGTGATCGTTTCGTCGAAATCTGGAATCTGGTCTTCATGCAATATGACCAGCGTGGACCGGGCGATCGCATTGCCCTGCCGCGTCCCAGCATCGATACGGGCATGGGGCTGGAGCGGGTCGCTGCAGTCATGCAGGGCGTGCACGATAATTATGACATCGACATTTTCCGCAATCTGATCGCGGAATCGGGTGCGTTGACCGGCACGGCAACCGACGGCGCGCATAAGGCCAGCCACCGCGTGATCGCCGACCATTTGCGCTCGGCCGGTTTCCTGATTGCCGATGGGGTACTTCCCGCCAATGAGGGGCGCGGCTATGTGTTGCGGCGCATCATGCGCCGGGCGATGCGCCATGCACATATCATTGGCGCCAAGGAACCGCTGATGCATCGCCTCACCGGCGCACTGGTGCGCGAGATGGGCGGCGCTTATCCCGAATTGCTGCGTGCGCAGCCGCTGATCGAGGAAACGCTGCAACGCGAGGAAACCCGGTTCCATCAGACCCTCGACAAGGGGCTGAAGCTGCTTGATGAAGCGACCGCGAGCATGGTCCCAGGCACCACGCTGCCGGGCGCCACCGCATTCCGCCTCTATGATACCTTCGGCTTTCCTTATGACCTGACCGAAGACGCCTTGCGGGCGCAAGGGCTGGGCGTTGACCGCGCCGGGTTCGATGCGGCGATGGCGGAGCAGAAGGCCGCCGCGCGCGCCGCGTGGAAGGGATCGGGCGAGAAGGCGTCGGACGATATCTGGTACGATATCGCCGAAGAAATCGGTGCCAGCGAGTTTATCGGCTATGGAACCACGCAGGGCGACGGCCAAGTTGTCGCGATCGTGCACGATGGCGCGCGGGTCGCGGCGGCGCAAGCCGGACAGGATGTGACGCTCCTCACCAACCAGACGCCCTTTTATGGCGAAAGCGGCGGGCAGGTCGGCGACGTTGGCAGCATCACCAGCCTTGGCGGATTGTCTGCAACCGTGACCGATACCGCCAAACCGCTCGGGCGCCTTCACGCCCATCAGACGCACATAGCGCAGGGCCAAGTGAATGTCGGCGACACCGTACATCTGGCGATCGACATCGCGCACCGCGATCAGGTGCGCGCCAACCACAGCGCCACGCATTTGCTGCACGCGGCGTTGCGCCATCGACTTGGGGCGCATGTCACGCAAAAGGGCAGCATGGTTTCCGGC
Source organism: Sphingobium sp. (assembly GCA_039934655.1). Lineage (GTDB taxonomy): Bacteria > Pseudomonadota > Alphaproteobacteria > Sphingomonadales > Sphingomonadaceae > Sphingobium. Next base: position 2,888 of record JBDTLS010000034.1, on the reverse strand, counting down.
GATCGCCTGCGCTTCGATTTCTCGCACCCTGACGCGCTCAGCCCGGCACAGATTGCGCAGGTCGAGGCGGATGTGAATGTGCACATTCGCGGCAACGAGGAAGTCACGACGCGGCTGATGACGCCCGATGAGGCGATTGACGCGGGCGCTATGGCGCTGTTCGGAGAGAAATACGGCGACGAAGTGCGTGTGATGGCGATGGGGCAGGGCGACACCAACAGCTATTCGGTCGAGCTGTGCGGCGGCACGCATGTTCGCGCGCTGGGCGATATCGGCCTGCTCAAGATCGTTAGCGAAAGCGCGGTTGCGAGCGGTGTGCGACGCATCGAGGCGCTGACCGGCGAGGCTGCGCGGCTGTGGCTGGTCGCGCGCGATGACAGTTTGAAGGCGACCGCCGCCACATTGCGCACCACGCCCGAAGACGTGCCCGCGCGTGTAGCGGCCCTGATGGAACAGACACGCAAATTGGAACGGGAACTGGCCGACGCGAAGAAGGCGCTGGCGCTTGGCGGCGGATCGGGAGGCAACGCAGCGGCGGGGCCGGAACAGATTGGCGACATCGCTTTCATGGCGCAGATCATCGAAGGGCTGGACCCGAAGGAACTGCGCGGGCTGATTGATGGCAACAAAGCGAGTTTGGGGTCGGGTATCTCGGCCGTGATCGCCGTGGTCGATGGCCGTGCCTCGATTGCCGCTGGCGTGACGGACGACTTGACGGCGCGGTTCAGCGCGGTCGATCTGGTGCGCGCGGGCGTCGAGGTGCTCGGCGGCAAAGGCGGCGGTGGCCGCCCCGACATGGCGCAGGGTGGCGGGCCCGATGGCGGACAAGCTGCGGCGGCGATGGACGCGCTAAGGGCGTTGCTGACTGCCGGGTGATCAGCCGCGCTACGCCCGTTATGGGTGATCAATCGACGTTTTGATCTCGGCGGCCATCGCGAGATGAATGACGTCAATGAATTTCCTGGCGCCCAACTTTCTCATGATATTGGCGCGGTGCATTTCAATGGTGCGCGTGCTCAGGTTGAAATTCCGCGCGGCGATCTTGTTGGTCCCGCTTTCGAGCAGCGCATCCATAATCTCCCATTCTCGCGGGGTTAGTAGAGCGAACCTGGACGCAAAGTCAGCATGACGCGCCTGCGATTCAATCCGTTGTTCGAGCAGCGACATTACATTCGTCAAGATATTCAGCAGATGTTCGTCGCTAAATGGCTTCTCGATGAAATCGATCGCGCCATGTTTAATGGCGTAGACGGCCGTGGGAATGTCCGCGTTCGCTGCCATGATGATGACGGGTATATCGGATCGTTGATCGATTAGCTGAGCCTGAACATCAACGTCGTCAATTTTGGCTTCGCAATGCTCAAGCAGCACGACTCCGGGCGATAGAAATTCCAGCGACTCGAGAAAATCTGCGCCCGTTGCAAACGGCGTCGCCTGAAAATGCGCGGCTCTCAGCATCCGTGTGGTATGGAGCCGCATGTTAGCATCGTCATCGACGATATAAACGAAGCCTTTGGCATCTGCGCGGCGGTGCGCCATCGATAGAGCTAAGAAAGGCTTGTTCATCGCGGCGTCCCTTTCCCTCACCGGCTGCCTGTTGTGAATAACATAAATAAATTAATATGTTAGACATTATTTGGGGAAGCGAAACCAATAAATGCCCGGTGCCACCACCAACTGAAACGCGAAACGGCATATTTGGTTGCATTCAAAGTGCGGGGGTGCTGGGTGGGCACGCTCATTTCAGGTGAATGGGGGCGTTAAGTAGCTGTAAAAAATACAGTAATTTTACGGTGATGGCCGGAAAGCACGCAGTAACCGAACTTTATGCATATTGCTTGCGAGGATGTTTCCCCCCGCGAAGCACCTCTGCAAAAAAGGCGAGCCGCCATTCCCAGTCCCCACACGCGGCTCGCCTTTCATTTTGCCCGAAATCGGTAAGACGCCGCCCATGCTCGCAGGCCGAAGTGGATGGAGCTAAAAGAGGATGTTGCTGCAATATCCGCTTGCCCACCCTTTCCATCTCGCCACAAACTCCCTATATACATTCTTGCCGGAGCAATCCGGATATGGCGATAAATGATGCCGTGTAATAGACGCAGCGGACCCGGGGGCGGTACCCGGCGGCTCCACCACAGGCTTCGTGCGGCACTATGCCAACCGATGTCTCTGATGGGGCCGAACTAGGATCGACGTGTGTTCAAAGACGATGTTTTTGCCCGGGCTGAGTAACCCGTTTAAGGCTCAAAACCCAATAAGTGCCAACGATAACGAAGCACTTGCTCTTGCAGCGTAATTGAGGGGCGCAAGCCCTGACATTATCCTAATAGAACACGGTTGAACCCGCCGGGTAACAGAAGGGAATTCAGCGGCCGCCGGGGGGCCGGGCAACAGAACCCCCGGCACTTTCTGGTTTTTGGTGGATCAGTGGGTGGTGTGAACTGGTCTTGGATTGGTTTGTATTTGCGCTCACGACTCAATTCCGGTCATCCGAGTTTCGCGTTTGTTTTCCGAAGACAGGCATGTTCGATAAGCCGTCCGAAGGCTTGGATTTGCTACGGAAGTCATATAAACTTAAAAAACACGGCCTTGGACGTCAACGATTTCTGCGAGGGCTCAATGCCACAACTGACAAGTGTCGTTGATACATTTCCATCGGTCGTCATCCCTCATTCGAAGAATGGGCTGCCGGTCGAAGTCTCACTGATCGCGCAATTGGGTCACGGTGCGGGAAGCCATCTGTTTCACAGCATTGCCGCCAGGCAAAAGGCACATGCCGAATATGTAGATGCGTTAGAGGAACCGTCAGCGAAACTCGGCGGAACCAATTTCGATCTAGTGTCCTGATCGAGAAGTATATAAGATCATATCCGAGAGCTTTTGCGGAG
>JBDTLS010000033.1:0-16721 GCA_039934655.1 Sphingobium sp. | reverse complement strand
GGCGATTCGTTTTCAGGGGGTTTGAATATGCACAGGTTAACAGGGGGCGTGTCCAAGCGCTTTAAGGCGTTGCTTGCTGGCTGCGCGGTGGTTGGTAGCGCCATGATTCCGTCGGCAGGCTATGCCGGAACGGCGCTCACGGCGGAGCAGGCGCTCGGCAAGGCGTTGTTCGCCGATGCCAGCCTTTCCAAAAACGGCACGCAGTCTTGCGCTTCCTGTCATTCGTCCAGTTCGGCCTTTACCGATCCCGACAAATCCCATCCGACATCGAAGGGCGATAATCCCTCGCTGTTCGGCCCCCGCAACACGCCCACCGCGATGTACGCTGCGTACAGCCCGACCTTCCAGTTCGACGAGGGTGAGGGCCTGTGGGTCGGCGGGCAATTCCTCGACGGGCGTGCGCCGACGCTGGAGGCGCAGGCCAAGGGTCCGTTCGTCAACCACCTCGAAATGGGGAACAGCAATCCTGCCGAAGTTGTCAACAAGCTGAAAAATGGCGCAAACGCAGCGCAGTTCAAGGCCGTGTACGGCACCACAGATTTTAATGACGTCGATGCGACCTACAACAAGATGGCCAGCGCCATCGCAGCCTATGAACGCTCACCGGAGCTGTCGCCGTTCACATCCAAATATGACTATTACCTCAAGGGTCAGGTGAATTTGAACCTGCGCGAGCAGCGCGGTCTGGCAGTATTTAACGACCCCAACAAGGGCAATTGCGCCGCCTGCCACATCAGCGCTGCCAGTGAGGACGGCACCCCGCCGCTATTCACCGATTTCACCTATGACAACATCGGTATCCCGAAGAATTACGCCAGTGATTTTCTGGGCCTCGACGCCGAGCATAATCCCGCTGGCGTGGATTTCAGCGACCTTGGGCTGGGTGGCACGGTGGGCGACCCGGACCTGTATGGGGCGTTCAAGGTTAGCACGTTGCGGAACATCGATCTGACCGGACCTTATGGTCACAATGGCTGGTTTGCGACTTTGGCCGACGTCATCGATTTCTATGCGACCCGCGACACCAAGCCAGTATGCGCCGATGCCACAGTTTCCTCCACACAGGCAGAAGCCCTCGGCTGCTGGCCAGCGGCAGAGTTTGCCGACACAATGAACGTCGATGAGTTGGGCAATCTGCCGCTTACCAAGCGGGACAAATCGGATATTGCCTGGTTCCTGCGCACATTGAGCGATGGTTATAACATCAGCGCCGTGCCGGAACCTGCCACATGGATATCGTTGATCGCCGGGTTCGGCATGATCGGTGCGATCCTGCGCTTCAAGCGTCGCTCGGCAGGTGTCGCGTCGGGGTCAGCCGCCTAATCCTTGCGGTCATCGTTGCAGCACCGCTGCGCGGGCCAGCATCGCGCGCGCCTGCTCGACATGCATCGCTTCGATCATCGCGCCGTCATGTCGCTCCGCGCCGCCGGTCGCCGCCGCTATCAGGCGTTCCGCCGCTGCCAGTTCTTCCTCGGAAGGTCCGAAAATAACATTGGCCGTAGCGATCTGGTTGGGGTGGATCAGCGTCTTGCCGTCAAAACCGAAGCTGCGTGCCTCAATGCACTCGGCTGCAAATCCCTCCGCATCGGCCAATTTGTTATAGACGCCGTCGAATACAACTTTGCCCGCCAAGCGCGCTGCCAGCACGACGCTCTGCATCGCCAGCGTCAGCCCTTGCCGACCGGCATCCATCGGGATGCGCAGATCGCGGCGCAAATCATTGTTGCCCATGAACAGTCCCGCGACACCCGGCGTTGCTGCGATCTCGGCTGCGCGAGCCACCCCGCGCGGGGATTCAATCATCGCGATGACCGGCGCGCGGGTAGCAGCGTGGATGGCGGCCGCGTCCTCGCCATCCTCCACCTTGGGCAGCACCACATAGTCAGGCTTCACCGAAGCAAGCGCAGCCAGGTCGCCTGCCTGCCAAAAGGTGTCGCTGGCATTGATCCGCACGGCGGTGAGCCGTTGGCCAAAACCCGCAGAGAAGGCAGCTGGCAAAGAATCGCGAGCGACTTGTTTCGCATCGTCCGCCACCGCATCTTCGAGATCAAGCAGCACCATATCGCACGGCAGGGCCCGCACCTTTTCCACGGCCCGTGCGTTGGACGCGGGCAGGAACAACAGCGAGCGGGCGTGGTGAAGGGCAATCGGCATGGTCGGCCTTTCGAGCGGCAAGCGAGAACGAATTCCCTTTCCCCCTCTCCTATTTCTCGCCATAATCAAAGCACATTTTAGAGTGCTTTTAACTTTGATCGCTTCAAAGTCCGCCCTCTAATTCTTGGTTTTGTCGTGATTTCCGAGTCCCCAGACGTCATTTGGCTCGAAATCACTTTAAGGGGGAGCATAAGCATGGGCGCAGTTGCCATGATGTTGGCGCTACTGGTGTTGGTCTATCTCGCAGTCAGCGTGAAGATCGTGCGACAGGGCTTCCAATATACCATCGAACGCTTTGGCCGTTTTACCGAAGTCGCACGGCCGGGATTGAATTTCTACCCCGCGTTTTTCTATAATGTTGGTCGCAAAATCAATATGATGGAACAGGTTGTCGATATTCCGGGGCAGGAAATCATCACCAAGGATAACGCGATGGTGTCTGTGGACGGCGTCGTGTTCTTTCAGGTGCTCGATGCCGCCAAGGCCGCCTATGAAGTCTCCGAACTCTATGTCGCGATCATGCAGCTCGCCACCACCAACCTGCGTACCGTGATGGGGTCAATGGACCTCGATGAAACCCTGTCCAAGCGTGATGAGATCAACGGACGGCTGCTCGCGGTGGTCGATAACGCCACCGAATCCTGGGGCGTAAAGATCACCCGCGTCGAGCTGAAGGATATTCGCCCGCCCGCCGACATCGTCAACGCCATGACCCGGCAAATGAAAGCGGAACGCGAAAAGCGCGCATCGATTCTGGAATCCGAAGGCCAGCGGCAGAACGAAATCAACATCGCCGAAGGGCGCAAGCAGGCACAAATCCTCGAAGCCGAGGGCCGCCGCGAAGCCGCATTCCGCGATGCCGAAGCGCGCGAACGCGCTGCGGCAGCAGAGGCCAAGGCGACCCAATTGGTTTCGGAAGCAATCGCAGGCGGTAATTCGCAGGCGATCAATTATTTCGTAGCGCAGAAATATGTCGAGGCGATCAGCAAGTTTGCCACGTCTCCCAACGCCAAGACGATCCTGTTCCCGGTCGAAGCCTCCGCGCTGATCGGCACATTGGGCGGCATCGGAGAAATCGCCAAGGAAGCGTTGGGCGGCGGCTCGTCCCCGTCCTCTGGCCCACCTTCCGCACCCCCTTCCCGCCGTGGCCCGTTTGAGCAGGGTCAGGGATGATGGACGCCTTGCTCGCCGGAGACTTGCTCGATTGGCAAGGGTGGCTGGTATTGGGACTGGTGCTCGGCGTGGCAGAGATACTCGTGCCGGGCATCTTTCTGATCTGGGTGGCCACCGCTGCGGCGATTACCGGTGTTATTACGTACTTCCTGCCTATCCCCCTGCCATTGCAGGTGGCGATATTCGCCGCGCTATGCGTGGCCGCAACCTATGCCGGACGTCGATGGTATGCCAATAATCCGGTCGCTTCCCAAGACCCGAAGCTCAACGATCGCACAGCCCGCCTGATTGGCCAGCTTGTGACCGTCTCGGAAGCGGTGCAGGGCGGTCAGGGCCGAGTCAAGGTCGGCGACAGTGCGTGGCTGTGCAAGGGGCCGGACGCCCCGGTCGGCGCGCACGTCAGGGTCGTCGGCGCCGATGGATCGGTGCTGATCGTGGAACCAGAAGTCACCGACATCCGTTAAACTTTCTTCCGTCAGCCGAACGTGAGGCACACCACCCGATGAATCCCAGCAAACAGCAAGACGATATCTTTTTTCTTATTTTGCTGATTGCGGTGACGGTCGCCTTTGCTTTGATAGCAGCGCCCTTTTTCGCACCGATCCTGTGGGGTGTGGTGGCGGCGGTATTATTTGCGCCGGTCAATTCGCGGTTGCAGGAAAGTCTGCCAGCGCGCCCTAATCTGGCTGCGCTCATCACGTTATTGTTGATCATTGCTATCGTTATTATTCCGACCCTCTTGCTGGGGCAGGCGTTAGTCAACGAGGCAACAACGCTTTACCAGAATATACGATCAGGCAAGATCGATTTCCCCCATATGTTTGCACAGATTCAGCAGCATTTGCCCGGTTGGTTGCGATCGATCCTGCGGCGTTATGGGCTGTTCGATCCCAACATGATGCGCGCCCGCCTGACGGAAAGCCTGGGCACAAGCGCCCAGACGGCGGCGGCACAGATCTATGCGATTGGCCAAAGCGCATTCGGTTTCGTCATCATGCTGGGCGTTATGCTCTACCTCACCTTCTTCCTGTTGCGCGATGGCAGCCGCATTTCCGCACGCATTGAGCGGGCCGTCCCGTTGCCACCCCACATGTGGCGCGCGCTCGTCGAAAAATTCGTGACAGTGATCCGCGCCACCATAAAAGGCAGCGTCATCGTCGCGATTATTCAAGGGATGTTCGGCGGTATCCTCTTCTCGTTGCTCGGCATTACCGGCGCGCTGCTATGGGGCGTGTTGATGGGGATATGTTCGTTGCTGCCCGCAATCGGCACAGGTTTGGTGTGGGTGCCGGTCGCGATCTATCTGTTGGCGGTCGGCGCGTATGGCAAGGCGGTAATTCTGATTTTGTGCGCTATGTTCGTCATTGGCATGGTCGATAATATCCTGCGCCCGATACTGGTGGGACGCGATGTCAAGATGCCCGATTATGTTGTGTTGATCTCGACGCTGGGCGGGCTGGAAGTTTTCGGGTTCGGTGGCATCGTCATCGGGCCGGTGATTGCCGCTTTGTTCATAGCGGTATGGGACATATTTGCACTGTCGCAGACGAAAGAGCAGAAAGCGGACCCCGCCTAGTGGTGACCAATTTACCGGCATGGGATCAGGACGATGACGAAACCGATTTCAAATAAGCACGAGTTTTCTTCAGCACCGCATAAAGCCGACTCCGCTCACCTCTGGGGATTGGGCCGGCTGTTAAGCGCGGTCGTCAAGCATGGCAGCCTGACCATGCTCGATTACAAAGGACGCGCGAGTCATTTTGGCGATGGCAGCGCCGGACCCAATGTAGTGATGCGGATGACCAAGCGGTCCCTGCCGCTGCGCATATTGCTCAATCCCGCACTCGCCGCCGGGGAAGCCTATATGGACGGCACGCTCCGAGTTGAAAAGGGAACGATCCGCGATTTCTTTACCCTGTTCAGGGAGGGCGGCAACGATCTCTACATGCACCCGCTCAACCGGTTGCGGCGGGCAGCGGGGCGCTGGATAGGGCAACCCGCAAATAATCTCACGCGATCCCTGCGAAACGTCCAGCATCATTATGACCTGTCGGACGATCTCTACGCGCTGTTTCTGGATGACGACTGGCAATATTCCTGCGCCTATTTCGGGCAGCCCGATCAACCCCTCGAAGATGCACAGGCGGCGAAAAAACGTCATCTCGCGGCAAAGCTCCTGCTTTCGCAAGGCCTGAGTGTGCTGGACATCGGTTCGGGCTGGGGCGGACTGGCACTCGACCTTGCCCGCCACGACCGGGTCAATGTGACGGGTGTGACCCTCTCCAAGGAGCAGTTCGCCCGTGCATCGCGCCGTGCAGAGGATGCGAACCTGAGCAGTAAAGTCGCGTTTCATCTGCAAGATTATCGCCATGTCGCGGAAACGTTCGACCGTATCATTTCCGTGGGCATGTTCGAGCATGTCGGCGTGAAAAACTATCCTGAATTTTTCCGCACCGTGGAGCGATTGCTCAAGCCGGATGGCGTGGCCGTCATCCATTCCATCGGGCGCATGGGGCCGCCCGAAGAAACCGACGCATGGACGCAAAAATATATCTTCCCGGGCGGCTATGTTCCATCAATGTCGGAAGTCCTGCCCGCCATTGAGCTGACCAATTTATGGATCACCGATGTCGAGATATTGCGGCTGCATTATGCCGAGACACTGCGCAACTGGTACGAACGCTTTTCCCAAAATCGCGAAAAAGCCGTCGCGCTAAAGGGCGAGCGATTTTGCCGGATGTGGGAATATTATCTCGCGGCCTGCGAAATGTCGTTCCGCACGGGACGGTTGATGGTGTTTCAAATCCAGTTAGCCAAAAAGCGGGATACCGTACCGCTCACCCGACAAAAGTCCCCGATCTAGCGATCCAGAGCGCGAAGCAATGCAAGCATATCTTCCGGGGTTGCCGAGTAGGATAGGGAAAATACCTTTTCCAGCGCGTGACCGACGCCTTCTTGCGGACGTGGCGCCTCAACTGTTACGAAATAAGGCCGTCGCGGATGGGGAGCATGTGCTGTAGAAGGTTCATTACAGTGGGTCATACCGTCTAGACGCACTTACCGCTACGGAGTTCCGCCAGAATCGATGAATTGATGAGCGGCCTGTCTCAAAACAATACGCGTTAATATGGGACGAAAGGATTTAATACATGTCGGAATGGAGCGAGACGCTGGCGCGCGCACGCGCTCATGCCCCTTTTCTCTCGCTTATGATGGACCGCCTTCCCAACATTTCGGCATTGCTGGCGAATGGGCAAGTGGACGACGCATGGGCCGCAGCACGCGCTAGCGGAGCGCACGCCACCACACCTATGCAGTCCCTCCGCTGGGAACGCAACGCCGTGGCGCTGGTAACGGCATGCGCCGATCTCGCTGGCGTCTGGTCATTGGAACAAGTCACCCACGCCCTGTCCGATTTTGCGGATGACGCGGTCGAGACCGCGCTCGTCGCCGCTTTTGCGGAGCGCTATCCCAATCAAGAAATGCGCGGTTTTGCGGTGTTGGCTTTGGGCAAACATGGCAGCCGCGAGCTTAATTACAGCTCTGACATCGACCCCATATTGCTGTTCGACCCGGAAACATTGCCACGACGTGCACAGGAGGAGCCGGTCGAAGCGGCCGTCCGCCTCGCCCGGCGTATGACCGAGATATTGTCCGCGCGCGATGGCGATGGCTATGTATTTCGGGTCGACCTGCGCCTGCGCCCCTCGCCAGAGGCTTCGCCGCTCGCCTTGCCGGTGGAAGCTGCGATTGGTTATTATGAATCCGTTGCGATGGGGTGGGAGCAAGCGGCGTTCATTCGTGCACGCGTATGTGCGGGGGACCGCGCGGTAGGCGAATATTTCCTGCGATCGATCCGTCCCTTCATCTGGCGGCGCTCGCTCGATTTCGGGGCGATCGACGCCATCACCGACATCAGCCGCCGCATACGCGACCATTACGCCAGCGGGCAAATGTTCGGCCCCGGTTACGACCTCAAGCGTGGACGCGGCGGTATCCGCGAGGTGGAATTTTTCGCGCAGGCGCATCAACTGATTCATGGCGGGCGCAATCCCGATTTGCGTGGGGGCGCCACACGCGATGCACTTGCCGCGCTGGGTGGTGCGGGGATCATTCCATCGGACGTCGCTACGCAGCTTGACCAGGCCTATGTGTTGTTCCGTACCATCGAACACCGCCTGCAAATGGTTGACGATTTGCAAACTCATACGCTTCCCGCCTCCTCCACCGCCCTTGACAATGTCGCGCGCCTGCATGGTGTGAACGACGGACAGGCGCTGCTTGATCTGCTGCGTCCCCACGTCGAATGGGTTGGGCGCAATTTCGATCAACTCAGCCCGCCGGACGCGCAGGAACGCTTGTCGATCAACAATTCCCTGTTGCGAGATCAGATTGTGGCGCTCGGTTTTCCCGACACGGATGTGGCCGTCAGCCGGATCGGCAACTGGCGCGAAGGCAGCGTTCGTGCGTTGCGTAATGCATCCGCGCGTGATGCGCTGGAATTGCTGCTGCCCGGCCTGATCGGCGCGCTGGCGCGAGCGCCGGACCCGGTGACTGCGCTCAATCGCCTGGATAACATGATCTCCCGCCTGCCCAGCGCGATCAACTTTTTCAAACTGCTGGTGGCGCGACCCGCCGTGGTGAACCTTTTGTGCGAAATTTTGAGCCATGCGCCGATATTGGCCGATGAGCTGAGCCGCCGTGCCGATCTGCTTGACGGATTGATCGACGCGAGCGCGCTCGATCCTGTTCCTGCGCTGGATATGCTGGTACACTGGCTGAGTGCGGGCGAAAATGGCGATGATTTTCAGACCTTGCTCGACCGGGTGCGGCAGAAAGTTGGCGATAGGCGGTTTGCGGTCGGCACCCAGATTATTTGCGGAACCGGCGACCTGATCGAAGCGGGCGCGGGCTATGGACGTTTGGCGGAGGCTGCGGTGCGGGTACTCGGACAAGCGGCTGTCACAGAATTTGAAAAAATCCACGGTCGGATTGAGGGCGGTGAACTGGTCATTCTCGCGCTCGGTCGGCTGGGCGGCGGCGTGTTGACCCATGCCTCCGATCTTGATGTCGTGTATCTTTTTACCGGCGATTTCGCGCAGGAGTCGGACGGACCCAAACCGCTCGGCGCCACGCAATATTTCAACCGGCTCGCCCAACGTGTGAGTAACGCTTTGAGCGTGTCAACCGCTTCCGGGCCGCTGTATGAAGTGGATACCCGCCTGCGACCCTTTGGTGCGCAAGGATTGCTGGCGGTCAGCGTGACCAGCTTTGCCCAATATCAGGCCGAAAGCGCATGGGTGTGGGAACATCTGGCACTGACCCGCGCGCGGACGATTTTCGGATCGGACATCGCGCAGGCGCAAGTGGCGGACATCATATCGCAAACGCTGCGCCGCTCGCGCGATCTGCGCGTGCTGATACGCGATGCGGTCAAGATGCGTGGCGATATTACCCGGCACAAGGGCAATGCCGGGCCGCTCGACGTAAAGCTCGGCAGTGGCGGACTGGTCGACCTCGAATTTCTGACCCACGTCACCCAATTTCGCGTGCAGATGGGCTTTGTGCCCGATATTGCGGCCGCGATTGCCGCACTCGTCGAGGCCGGACATCTGCCGCCCGCGATCCTCGCCGCGCATAATTTATTGACGCGGTATCTGATCATATCGCGGTTGGTATCCCCGTCTGCCGCGCAACCGCCGCCCGCCACGCAGGGGCTTGTCGCGCGCCGTTGCAACTATCCAGACTGGCTTAGCCTGGTTGCAGCGATGGACGAGGCGCGGCATAGCGTGGCAACCGCGTGGGCAGCGATCATCGAGACAAGTGAGGAGCCAGAATGATGTTGGAAACCGAAAATAATGTGCCGCAAATTGCGCTCACCGACGCGGACGGCGCGATCTTCACGCTGGCGGAGTATCGCGGCAAAAGGATCGTGGTCTATTTCTATCCCAAGGCGGATACGCCGGGGTGCACCAACGAAGCGAAGGACTTCACCGAATTGGCGGGCGATTTCGATCAGGCCAATGTGCCGGTTATCGCCGTATCGAAAGACAAGCCCACGAAGCTCGCAAAATTTCGCGACAAATATGCGCTCAAGCTGAGGCTGGCGTCGGATGAAAGCGGGGCGTTTTGCGAGGCGTTCGGGACGTGGATTGAGAAGTCGCTATATGGTCGCAAATATATGGGCATTGCCCGTGCGACATTCCTGATCGATGGCGACGGAATGATCCGGCGCGTGTGGCCTGCGGTGAAGGTTAAGGGACATGCGGACGAGGTTTTGAAGGTCCTCATGGAGCAATAAATAGACCCGAACGGGTTAAGGAATTGCGAGCGATTCAGAGGAATTCGACGCGGATGGACAGCCTGTATCGTGCGACGAACCGAGTGAGCGCCCGCGCCGAAAATCCTAGCAAATCATTAATATTTCGCCATTTAGCGAGAGCGATGAGCTGCGATTCAACAACTCACCGTGTCGATAGGCCGGTTCAACCCGGCATCAGATGGTTTTACTTGCCTATTAACCCTTGTTCGGCAGACATGCGGCGGGGGCAGTTTACCACTGCTTAAAAGTTGGCGGCAAAAAAGGCCGTACGATTGCCCAAAGCAAGATCGGGATCGCATGTCGCTGAGAAATGATTTGAACGTCAGGTGGGCAAATTTGTTCCAAAGCGGTGTTAAAATTTTCAAGATGGCACTTGGCGCCTCTGCGCTGACCCTTTCCTGCGCTGCCGTTCCTGCTCATGCTGGCGCCACATTGGATGACGATGGCCCCTATACCGCAATCCGTCCCGGCGACCGCGCGGCAACGATCCGCGCCGATGCGACATTCTCCAATCTCTTTTCCAGCTGGAGCGGCATGGACAACGGCTCGGCCGGCACCATCGCTCCCGCCGTTTACATCCCGACTGGCCGCCCGGTCGCAAAGCTCGAACTGACCAGCAACTTCGGTGTCCGCGTTGACCCGTTCAATGGTCAGGCGCGGATGCACAAGGGCATCGACATTCCTGGCCCGACTGGCACCCCCATTTACGCGACCGCAGACGGCGTTGTGACCCATGCACAACGCATGAACGGGTACGGCAATCTGGTTGAAATTGCTCACGGAAATGACATGGAAACCCGCTATGGCCACCTGTCCCGCCTGCTGGTATCGGCGAACCAGCATGTGCATCGTGGGCAATTGATCGGCTTGATGGGTTCGACCGGACGCTCAACCGGTAGCCACCTTCACTATGAAATCCGTTTTGCCGGTGAAGCGATCAATCCCCTGCCCTATGTTACGGGTTCCGAGCGGGCTATCGCGCTGAACGCCACACCGCCGATCGCCCTGGGTGGTCCCAGCGATCGGGAAGAATCGGCAGCGAAATAAGCCGCTTGGATTTGGCGACCTTGTAGTCGCACCCATAAGCGCATATCTTCCTTTTATGACAGAGATTGCCCTTACGCCATCCGCAGCAGCGCGCGTTGCCGCGATTGCCACCAAGCAAGGCAAGCCACCCATCCTGCGACTTGCGGTCGAGGGCGGGGGCTGTTCAGGCTTTCAATATCGTTTTGGCCTCGCGGATGATGTCGCCAGTGACGACCTGTCGGTGCAGACCGATGGCGTGACTTTGGTGGTGGATACGGTCAGCCTCGACCTAGTGCGCGGCGCAGCGGTCGATTATGTCGAGGATATGGGCGGCGCGGCATTCAAGGTCACCAACCCCAATGCCACGGCCGGATGCGGTTGCGGATCCAGCTTTTCAGTCTGATTTGACATTCCGCTCTTGACGGCGCGGCCGCTTTCCGCTCCCTCGCTTCCATGCGTATCGCCACATTCAACATCAACGGGATTAAGGCGCGGCTGCCCCGCCTGCTCGAATGGCTGGAGGAAACCCGGCCCGACATCGCCTGTTTGCAGGAACTCAAGACCTCCGACGAAACCTTCCCGATCAAGGAGATCGAAGCGGCGGGCTATGGCGCGCTGTGGCACGGGCAAAAGGGGTTCAATGGTGTAGCCATTCTGGCGCGTGGGGAAAATCCTGTCGAAACCCAACGCGGGCTGGATGGCGAACCTGAGGACGAACATAGCCGTTATCTTGAAGCGGATGTCATGGGCGTGCGGGTCGCATCCATCTACCTTCCCAACGGCAACCCCCAGCCCGGACCGAAGTTCGATTACAAGCTGCGCTGGATGAAACGGCTGCGCAAGCGGGCACGGGAACTATGGACGAGCGAAGACCCGGTCATACTGGCGGGCGATTACAACGTCATCCCGTTTGATCGCGATGTCTTTTCGGTGGGGGCGATGCAGGACGACGCGCTCATGCAACCGGCAAGCCGCTCGGCCTATCGCGCGCTGCTTGGCGATGGGTGGACCGATGCGCTGGCCAGCCGCTATCCCGCTGGCGGCGTGTGGACATTCTGGGACTATCAGGCCGGAGCATGGCCGCGCGACGCGGGCTTTCGCATTGACCATTTTTTGCTGAGTCCCGTGGCCGCCGATCGGCTCATCGATGCGCAAGTGGACCGCGCGCACCGCGCCAGGGAAAAGGCAAGCGACCATGCGCCGGTGTGGATCGAGTTGCGGGATTGATGCACCGCTAACGCCGCAGCAGGAACACCGCATGTTCGGCGAGCAGATTGGCGTTGCCATCGCCGGTCTGCCGACCGCCTTTCAGAAACCATTGCCCGTCAATAGCCCAGCCGCGCTCCTTCACCAGCGCGCGGAAATCATCGACTGTCAGATGATGAATATTGGCGGTGTCGTACCAGCGGTCCGGCAACAGCCGCGTAACCGGCATACGTCCGCCGAACAACAAGGACATGCGCCCCCGCCAATGGGCAAAATTGGGGAAGCTGACGAACGCCTGTTTGCCGATCCGCAATAGCTCCCCCACCACATGATCGGGACGGCGCGTAGTTTGCAGCGTTTGACTCAGGATCGCATAATCAAAGCTCTGGTCGGGATAATAACGCAGATCGGTGTCGGCATCGCCCTGCACCACCGACAGGCCCCGGCCCACGGCGGACGCGACATTGGCTGCATCAAGCTCCAGCCCGCGCGCATCGACGGCGCAATCATCGCGCAGCGCCACCATCAGCGCGCCATCGCCGCAACCGACATCAAGCACCCTGCTGCTGCTCGCCACATGGCCCGCGATGATCGCAAGATCTGGACGCAGCATCGCCATCACGCTTCCCCCGCCCTCAGGAATCCATCGACGACGCGGTTCAGCTCCGGCACATCCAGCAGGAACGCATCATGGCCAAACGGGCTGGACAGCTCCACGAAACTCGCCTGGGCACCGGCCGCGTTCAATGCGTGGACGATGATGCGCGATTCGGCGGTGGGATAGAGCCAGTCGGTATCGAAGCTGACAAGGCAGAAGCGGGTTTTGCTATGCGCAAAGGCGCGGGCGAGACTCCCCCCATGATCCTCGGCAAGATCGAAATAATCCATCGCGCGGGTGATGTAGAGATAGGAATTGGCATCAAATCGTTCGACAAAGCTGATCCCCTGGTGGCGCAGATAGCTCTCGATCTGAAAATCGGCATCGAACCCGAACGTCTTGGCGCCGCCCGGATTTTCGGGGCGTTCCTGCAAACGTCGCCCGAATTTTTCGGTCAGGCCCGCTTCCGACAGATAAGTGATGTGCGCAGCCATCCGCGCCACCGCAAGACCGGCCGACGGCACATCACCATCGCAATAATAATCGCCGCCACGCCAATGCGGATCGGCCATGATTGCCTGTCGCCCGACTTCGTGGAACGCAATGTTCTGGGCGCTGTGCCGCGCCGTAGTAGCGATAAGGATCGCGGATTCAACCCGGTTCGGAAACAGGCTCGGCCAGGTTAGAGCCTGCATTCCGCCCATTGATCCGCCGATGACCGCTTGCAGCCTCGCTATGCCGAGATGGTCGAGCAGCATGGCCTGCGCCCGCACCATGTCCGCTATGGTGATGACGGGAAAACGCATCGCCCATTTGGCACCTGTTGCGGGATCGATACTGGCTGGCCCGCTCGACCCCATGCAGCTGCCCAGCACATTGGCGCAGATTACGAAGTGTCGTGCCGGATCGATTGGCTTGCCAGGCCCAACCATCCGCGTCCACCAGCCGGGCTTACCCGTACCGGGATGGATCGATGCGATATATTGGTCGCCGGTCAGCGCGTGGCAAATCAGGATAGCGTTTCCGCCGTCCGCATCCAGCGTGCCGTATGTTTCATAAGCGACATCGACCTGCGCCAGAGCGCCGCCCCCATCAAGCGCCAGCGGTCCGGGAATACTGATCCGGCGGTCGAGGCCGAAACGCATATCCAACGGGGGTGTTATGCTGTCCATATCGACTGCGGCGCTAGGGCCGATGATAGCCGTTTGTCAATCATTTGCGCCTGTCGGTGCTGCCGTGACAGAGGGGCGCGGTGACGCGTTTATACGTGCTCGTCGAGCCAGCGCGAAAGTTCCGCAAAAGAGAGCGGCAGCTCGAAATGCAGACCAATCATCGTTTTTCCGCTCCATTGCACATGCGCGCTGCGCGCTGGCAATCCATCAATGCGGATCACTGCCAGTTCACCCATCCGCAAAGCATAGCCAATTTCCACACAAATCCCGTGCAGGGAAATGTTGACCATGCGCGCTTCGATATATTTCCCGTCATGCTCGACGCTGACTTTTTCTTGACGATCGAAACGCGGCGCACGCGGATGCTGGCGTAGAACACTGCGCACCTGGCGATGTTGCAGAATTTCCTCGACCTCCACCGGCTCGTCAAACTCGATGCCAGCCATATTATCGCCGGTCCAGCGGACGGTGCCGCGGATCACGCGGTCGGATCGCAATTCAATATCGACCCGCTGGTTGGGGACGACACCGTGCGGCAGTATGACTTTCATGCCCTTGCGCGACATATTGCGGACAAGGCAGAGCTGGTCATGGCCATCAACAACGGCCTTGCCCACTTTCAAAACGGTGACATAACGCTCGCCCTCGCGCCGGTCAGACGCGTCGGCTGCATTTCCCGTCGCATCATAATCGAGCGCGTGGGGATGTTTAAACGGTTCGTCCATGCACGATCCTCATGTTCGTTTTGTTGTCCCCACACCAAAACCTCTGAATATATGTCTTATATAGCGAACCTTGATCTCTCTATTTCTGAAAAACAATAATTTCGCGTTAAGGTCCTTTTTTCTGTGCAATCAAAGTCTTGGCAAAGTCTCGGTAAAGTCTCGGCAAAGTGTTGGAGCTGCCCCTTTCCGCGCGAGAGAAATGTCGCTACAGCATCGCGCCATGACCAAACCTGTTATGAAAAGCTGGATTGCCGCGCTCGATCCCTATGTTCCCGGCAAGGCCACCACCGAGGATGGCCGCCCCGTTACGAAACTGTCCGCGAACGAAAACCCGCTTGGTACGGGGGATGCCGCACACAGGGCCTTCGCCGAGGCAAGCGGCGATCTCGCCAGCTATCCCGACCCCGCAGCGACCTTGCTGCGTGCGGCGGTCGCAAATCTTTACAGCCTCGATCCCGCGCGCGTGATTTATGGCACCGGGTCGGACGAATTGTTGCATCTCGTCGCCAGCGCCTATGCCGGGCCGGGCGACGAAATCATTTATGTGCGTTACGGATTTGCGGTGTACGATATCGCGGCGCGGCGCGTGGGCGCTACGCCCGTCATCGCCGCGGACAAGGACTATGGCACCGATATTGATGCCATTCTGGCGTCCGTGACAGACCTGACACGCATCATATATGTCGCGAACCCGAACAACCCGACCGGCACCATGAGCAGCGCCAGCGAAATCGCGCGGCTGCACGCAGGCTTGCGGCCCGACATAGTGCTGGTGCTCGATCAGGCTTACGCCGAATATCTGGATACCGAGGACGACGATAATGCTCTAAACCTTGCGAAGTCTGCGCCCAATGTGCTTGTTACCAGAACATTTTCAAAAATATACGGCCTCGCATCCCAGCGTGTTGGCTGGGGGTATGCCAGCGCCGAGATAATCGCAGCACTGCACCGCGTGCGTGGCCCTTTCAACGTCACCACCGGGGGTCAGGCCGCTGCCATTGCGGCGCTGGGTGATCGGGCGTGGGTGGAGCGCAGCAGGGCGCATAACCGCATCTGGCGTGAATGGCTGAGCACCGAGATTACCGGCATGGGCAACCACGGGCTAAGCGTCGTACCGAGCAAGGCGAATTTCCTGCTGGTGCTGTTCGATGGCAAGCTCACCGCACAGAACGCTTATCTGGGCTTGATGGAGGCTGGCTATGCGACCCGCTGGCTGCCGGGGCAAGGCCTCGTCAACGGCCTGCGCATTACCATCGGCACCGAGGAACAGACCCGCGATGTCGCGCGCCTGCTCCGCAGCTTGGCGGAAAAGGCCTGAACGCGAAAATGCTGCCCTTTTCCCGCATAACCATCATCGGCCTTGGCCTGATCGGGTCGTCGCTGGCCCGCGCGATCCGCGCCAACATGCCCACCGTGCGCATTACGGGGCATGATGCCAATGCGGAGGTGCGCGACATCGCCCGCCGCATCGACCTGTGCGATGACATCGCCGACAGCATCGGCGCGTCGGTGATCGACGCCGATCTCGTGGTGCTGTGCGTGCCGGTGGGCGTAATGGGCGCGGTTGCCACGGAAGTGGCGGCAGATATTCCCCGCGATGCGATCGTCACCGATGTCGGGTCGTGCAAAGGGACGATATTGACGGAATTGCGCACCGCCCTGCCCCACAACCGCATCGTCCCCGCGCATCCGGTCGCAGGCACCGAAAACAGCGGACCAGAGGCTGGGTTTTCCACGCTATTCCACGGGCGCTGGTGTATCGTCACGCCGGAGGCTGATGGCGACCCGGCGGCAACCGAGCAGGTTTGCGAATTATGGCGACGGGTGGGCGCGCAGGTCGACATCATGGACGCCGCGCATCACGACATGGTGCTCGCCGTGACCAGCCATTTGCCGCATCTGATCGCCTATACAATCGTCGGCACCGCCAGCGATCTGGAAGATGTCACCCAGTCCGAGGTTATCAAATATTCGGCGGGCGGATTTCGTGATTTCACGCGCATAGCGGCGAGCGATCCGACGATGTGGCGCGATGTATTCCTTGCCAACAAGGATGCGGTTCTGGAAATGCTCCAGCGTTTTTCGGAGGATCTATCTACTCTGCAACGCGCGATCCGCTGGGACGATGGCGACGCCTTGTTCAACCTGTTCACGCGCACCCGCGCCGTGCGTCGTTCGATCATCGAACAGGGGCAGGATGACCCCAATCCCGATTTTGGGCGCTCGCATTAGAGCGTTTTCCAGTCCGGTGAAATCACCTGACGACTCGGAAAACGCGGTAAAACAAGTAGATAGAGCGGTCGAGCCGATGCAATCGGATCGCAAACCGCTCTAGTGTCCTGATT
>JBDTLS010000032.1:0-17003 GCA_039934655.1 Sphingobium sp. | reverse complement strand
AATGTCTCATGCGCGTTGGTGAAGCGGGTGCCCTTGAAATTGGGCATCGGGTTGGATTTGCGCCAGATGATGTCGTTGAGGATCCAGAAGCCCTGATCCTGCAAGGTCGCGCCGACGCGAAAGATATTGTGATAGCTGCCGATCACCCAGATCGTGCCATTGGGCTTCAATATGCGCCGCGCTTGCGCCAGCCACGCGGTCGTGAAGCTGTCGTATGTGGCGAAGCTGTCGAACTTGTCCCAATCGTCGGTCACCGCATCGACATGGCTGCCGTCGGGCCGATTGAGATCGCCGCCGAGCTGGAGATTATAGGGCGGATCGGCAAAGATCATGTCGATGCAGCCATCGGGCAGCTTCGCCATTTCGGCGATGCAGTCCCCCTGAATCAGGCGATCCGCTTCGATCGGCGCAGCAACCGTTTTGACCTTGGTGGCCGATTTCGCCCGTGGCGCTGCAACGCGCTCCATAACACCCATATTTTGCCCCCGTGTTCAACTGGGATTGGAATGAGTCAGCCGAACTCCGCCGTCAACAGCGGTAACTTAGGTTAACGTGGATTCACAAATGGTTAACGACCGGCAGAGTGGAGCGCGATACGATATGTTGAGTCTGTGGGCATGGCCGAGACTCAACATATGCCCCTGTTGCCGGAAAGACTCACCTGTGGAGCGTCCGCAAAAATATTTTTCACAGCAGGCAAAGTTGCGCCACCGGTGCAAAACTGCGGCGGTGCAGCGGGCAAGGGCCATGCCGCGTGAGCGCCGCCATATGCTCGGCGCTGCCATAGCCCTTGTTGCTTTCCCATCCGTACTGCGGATGGTCCCGAGCGGCGGCACACATGATGCGGTCGCGCGTTTCCTTGGCGATGATCGAGGCTGCGGAAATACACGGGTGTAGCGCGTCGCCGCCGACAATGGCTTGCGCCGCATAGCGCCATTTCGGCAAGCGATTGCCATCGACGAGGATGTGACGCGGCGTCATCCGCATATCCTCCACCGCGCGGATCATGGCAAGCAAGGTTGCTTGTAGGATATTGATCGCGTCGATTTCTTCCACGCTCGCCATGCCCACACCGATATGCAGCGCGCGGGCGCGGATTTCGATTTCGAGCACGGCGCGGCGCTTGGGGCTGAGCTTCTTGCTGTCATCCAGCCCCACTATCGGGTCATCCGCGTTTAGAATTACCGCCGCTGCCACAACCGGCCCAGCAAGCGGTCCACGTCCGGCTTCATCGACTCCCGCGATCATGAAACGGGCACTCGCGCAATATTATATTCGACAGTAGTACACTGTAAAATCCGTTCTCCCTGAGGAGGCCCTGAGCCTGTCGAAGGGCTGTCTCGAAGGGGCGTGGCGCACCTTCTCCTTCGAGACGCCGCTTCATGCTTCGACATGCTCAGCATTTGGGCGGCTCCTCAGGACGAACGGAGGTCGTACTTCCTCCCACTGGAAACCCCATCGGTCCATGCCCCTGCCCTAACCCCGGCGCGCAGAGCAAGGCGGCACGTACATAGACGCGCGCGCGGGCGATCGCATCGGGCAAAGCCATCCCCTGCGCGAGGCCCGTCGCAATCGCGCTCGCCAGTGTGCAGCCGGTGCCGTGCGTGTGCGGCGTGTCGATGCGGCGGTCCTGCCAGAATGTCTCGTCGCCATTCGCCGCGATCAGCCGGTCGGTCAGCACCTCTCCCGTCCCATGCCCACCCTTGACGAGCAGAGCACAGCCATGCGCCAGCACCGCCGCTTCGCCGCCCAGCGCATCGAGCTCCGGCAGATTCGGCGTCGTCAGCGTGGCAAGCTGCATCAGGCGGCGAAAGGCCACAATGGTTTCGTCATCCGCCAGCACCGAACCAGACGTTGCGACCATGACCGGATCGAACACTATCGGCACAGCGCGCAGTTCCGCCAGCCGATCCGCCACTGCGTTGGCCGTTTTCGCCGATCCGATCATGCCGATCTTGACCGCGTCCACGCCAATATCGGCAACGACGCTGTTGATCTGGGCGATCACCATTTCGGTCGGCACGCCCTCAACGTCCTGCACACCGACCGTATTCTGCGCGGTAATCGCGGTAATTGCCGTCATCGCATGGCCGCCCAGCGCGCTGACAGTCTTGATGTCGGCCTGTATGCCCGCGCCGCCGCCGCTATCCGACCCGGCGATAATCAAAATGCGCGCAACGCTCACGGTTGATGCTTGCGCTCAGCCGAAGCGGGATATTTCGCCAGTATCGCCCCGGCACGGGTCGGCCGGTCAAGCAATTCCCCGCCGCAATTGGGGCAACGCTCGTCCAGCGCCTCGGCACATTCCGCGCAATAGGTGCATTCAAACGAGCAGATGAACGCCCCGCCCGCATCTGGCGGCAGGTCACAGCCGCAGCGTTCGCAATCGGGCCGCATTTCCAGGCTCATGATTTTGGCATCAGGCCGCTGCCTTCTCGACCGCCGCGCAAATGCGCTCCACCACATCGCGCACCTGCTCCTCGCGGTCGCCTTCCGCCATGACGCGGATGACGGGTTCGGTGCCGGACGGGCGGATAACCAGACGGCCACTGCCCGCCAACTCGGTTTCGGCCTGCGCGATGGTGCGCTTGACGTCATCATGGTCGAGCGGCTTGCCACCGGAAAAACGCACATTCTTGAGCAATTGCGGCACCGGATCGAACTGATGCAGCAATTCACTCGCCGGTTTGCCGCTGCGCACGAGCGCCGCCAGCACCTGCAACGCGGCAATGGTCCCGTCGCCAGTCGTCGCATAATCGGTCAGGATCATATGGCCGGATTGTTCGCCGCCGACATTATAGCCGCCCGCACGCATCGCTTCGAGCACATAGCGATCGCCCACCTGCGTGCGGATCAGGCCAATACCCTGCGCATCCAAAAAGCGTTCCAGCCCAAGGTTGGACATCACCGTCGACACCAGCCCCCCGCCGGTCAACCGTCCTTCGCGCGCCCAGTTGGCGGCGATCAGCGCCATGATCTGGTCCCCGTCAACGATCTGGCCCAGCTCATCGACGATAATCAGCCGGTCGGCATCGCCATCGAGCGCAATGCCGATGTCCGCCCCTGATGAGAGCACCGTTTCCTGCAACAACAACGGTGCGGTCGATCCGCAACCATCGTTGATGTTGACGCCATTGGGGGTGACGCCCACGGCGATCACCTCCGCGCCCAGTTCCCATAAAGCAGACGGCGCCACCTGATACGCCGCGCCATTGGCGCAATCGACGACGATCCGCAGCCCATCAAGGCGCATATCATCAGGGAAGCTCGATTTCACAGCGTGAATATAACGCCCGCGCGCATCCTCCACCCGCCGCGCCCGGCCAATATCGGCGGAGGCGGCAAGCGCGATATCCTGATGCAACAAGGCTTCGATCTTCAACTCATCCTCATCGGACAGCTTGTACCCATCTGGCCCGAACAGCTTGATGCCGTTGTCGTAATAAGGATTGTGGCTGGCCGAGATCATCACGCCCAGATCGGCGCGCATCGAATGGGCGAGCATCGCGACGGCGGGCGTCGGGATCGGTCCGAATTGCACCACATCCATGCCGACCGACGTAAAACCCGCGACCAGTGCATTTTCCACCATATAGCCGGACAGGCGCGTATCCTTGCCGATGACGACGCGGTGGCGGTGGCTACCGCGCAGAAAATGCGTACCCGCCGCCATGCCGACTTTCATCGCCAGTTCGGCGGTCATCGGCGACTTATTGGTGCGTCCGCGAATGCCATCGGTTCCGAAATATTTTCTGGTCATGCGCGCCTCTGGCTTCGATGCTGAATTTCGCGCCCTTCATAGCGGCTTTTGCCAGAGTTTCCACCGCCAGAGTTCTCACCACCAGCGTTCCACGCCTGTTCACACTGCTGGCACTTGGCGCGGAATTAAAATGAGAGGGGCCGCCAAGGCTTTCGCCCTGACGACCCGTCAAAAGCATGGTCAGCGGTCGGCAGGCCGCTTGATTGGGAAACAGTATCGCGCTCATCCGCCCATAAAGGCCCACGCGCTTGGCGCACGTTTTTGGAACATTTAAAGCGGGGAAACGACCGTAAAGTCGCCTAGCGGCGTGTTTCCCGAACGGATTTGACCGACCCCATTGCTGAACCATGAGACATCGGATCACCTCCTTTCGAAATGTTGAAGCCTGCGTCGCCGGGGACCGCATACGGGGCTTTGCCCGGCCACATGCACTGTGTGAATCAAACCGAGTCGATGATCAAGACTTGTAATAATCTTTTTTCGAATCATAATACGCCGCTTGTCGCCGCGCCGCGTAACGCGCAATCAGCCGCGGCAATCCTCGATCACGCGCGTCACCTCTGCCCAGTTGGGCACGACGAGCGGCGGCATCCCTGCTATCTCCAGCGCAATACGGCCTCTGCTGAACGCCATCTGATCGAGCGCGGCGTCGCCTGCCGCGCGTGTCGCTGTCGCGTACAGGGCGGTTGAGCCTGTCGCGGGGTTGACGACGAACGGCCATTGCACCGCACCGAAGCTGGTACGCAGCGTCATCTGGCCCGCGCCTTGCGTGGACGTGGCGCCAATAAAACGCGCGATGACAATCTGACGGGTGGTCAATGCGCAACGCATCGAGAGCAGCGCAGCACTGCCCGCTATGCCGAAGCTGGCGACGCTGCCTTCCGCATTCTTGCGATAAGACCAGTCACCCGCGCTCACCGGCCAATTGCGCCAGTCGGCGGAAAGAGGTGGCGGTGGCGGCGCCTGAACCACTGGCGGCGGCTGCGGCGGCGCTGGCGGCGGAGCAGCAGGCGGGCCGACACAACTCGCCAGAGCGACAAACGCGATCATGGCTGCGGTACGAAATTGGGAAAATCGGTTCATGCGCGCCTTATGACCAAGCCAGCATCAGGCGTAAAGCTCGGATCATCCGATTATCGGCTATGCTCGGCGAGCGCGTCAGGGACGCGTCGATGGCACGGACCCACTTACTGCGCGGGCTGGCCCGGCATTTGCGGCATCTGCCCCGGAAGGCCTTCAGTCGGCATACCGCCTTCCATACGCATTTTCTGCATTTCCTGCTGCATCGCTTCGATTTCCGCTTTCGATTTGAAATCGAGCAAATGCACTTCAAAGAGCAACACGGAATTGGGCGGGATCGGCCCGCCTTCAGGCACCTTGTCACCATAAGCAAGCGCGGGCGGAATCCACAGTTGATAAACGCCGCCGCGCTTCATTTTTTGCAATGCTTCGGAAAAACCTGGAACAACGCCGTCGATCGGCATCACGGCGCGTTCGTTCTGGTCGAACACTTTGCCATCGACCAAGGTGCCCTTATACGCGACCAGCGCGACATCGGCGGACGTCGGGCTTGGCCCTGCCCCTTCCTTGGTGATTTTATATTGCAGGCCGGTTTCGGTGGTAATCACCCCGGCCTGCTTGCCATTATGGCTGAGGTATGCCGTCGCCGATCCGCTCGTGCTGTGGGTGCCCGCCCATGCCAGACCGGCGGCCACCAACATCAGCGCGCCCAAGCCCACCCACAATTTCGTAACCGAGCCCTTCTTAATCGGGAGAATCGGAACGGCGGTGATGGATGTCATGGCAGCAGCCTTTGTTCAGGACGTTGCGGAAAGCGACAGGCGCGCTTGGACGACGGGCAACACGCACGCGGCCGGGCGTATGTTGCCCGACCACTATGATGTTTTGTTACCGAACGCCGTCACGCTCCATGCGCTTGCGCTCCAGCTTGCGGGCGCGCCGCACGGCAGCAGCCTTTTCACGGGCGCGCTTTTCCGACGGCTTTTCGTAATGGCGGCGCAGCTTCATCTCCCGATAAACGCCCTCGCGCTGCAACTTTTTCTTGAGCGCGCGCAGCGCCTGATCGACATTATTGTCGCGGACGATGATTTGCATAAGGCCGTAATTCTCCAATCCAGTTGCGAGCGAACAGGGTGCCTTGGCACGACCCGATCCGATCGAATAAGCAGAACAAACCGTGCGTCGCGGAATCAACTCCGCGCCGTGATGGCAGGCCCCTACCAACAGAAATACGGAAACTCAAGTCAAAAGGCATATTTGCGCCGCCGCATGACCGTGCGATGCGGCAGATGGCTTTGCAAGCGGCGCGCCCTCGCATAGAAGCGGCAGGGCATGACCAAACTCACCGTCAACGAACGTCCGATCGAATATCATATGGACCCGCAGACGCCGCTGCTGTGGGCGCTGCGTGATGGCTCGAACCTGACCGGCACAAAATATGGCTGCGGCACGGGCGATTGCGGGGCCTGCACGGTGGATATCGATGGGCAGGCGATGCATAGCTGCCGCGTCACGATCGCGGCGTGCGAGGGGCGCTTTGTCACCACGATCGAGGCGCTGTCCAACGACCGCAGCCATCCGGTGCAACAGGCATGGGTGGCCGAAAACCTGCCGCAATGTGGCTATTGCCAGTCGGGCATGATCATGGCCGCCGCCGTGTTGCTCAAGAAAAATCCCGATCCGATCGATGCGCAGATTGACGCGGCCATCACCAACCTGTGTCGCTGCGGCACCTATCCCCGCATCCGCACCGCGATTCGCCGCGCGGCGAAGATTCAGAGCGGGCAGGAGCAGATTTCGGCCGCGCCCCCGCCCGGTATCACACCCGAAGATGCCGCCCGCGCCGTTCCTGCATTGCGCGTGCCGTGACCCTTCGCGGCGCGCGATGGAACCCGAAAACTGCTTAACAATTCTTTCATAATGATGAACTGGCGGTTCAGAGATGGGACATCGCCAATGTTCTAATACGGGTTCATCAGGGGCCGAATCGGTCCCGTGAATCAGGAAAGACAGTGCGATGATTAAGAAAATTATGATCGCGGGGATGATGGCTGCAACGGCATTGGGTGCTGTTGCTCCAGCCTATGCTCAAAACGACGGCGACCGCAACGGCCGCTGGAACCGCGGTGGCGGCCAAGAACGGGGCGATGGCGGCAACAGTCCGGCGAATCGCCAGGATGGCTGGCAGCGCCGGGAGGCTCAGCCTGCCCCTGCCCCACAGGCTTCGCGTCCGGCCCCTAACATCGCAGTCGAGCGCCAGCGCGGCGGCGACAACAATAACGCACGGCGCGACCGTAATGCTCCCGCGCCGCAGGTAAACAACAACGTCGGTACTCGCTGGCAGGGTCAGCGGGACGTGCAGGCCAACAAGCAGAACAATCGCCGGGACGACGGGCGCAACGACCCGCGCGCCAACCGTGCAAGCGGATGGCCGCAAGCTCAGGCGCGAATCGAGCAGAACCGACGCGACGATCGCAACCGCTGGAATCGCGATTGGCGCCAAGATAACCGCTATAACTGGCAGTCCTATCGCGACCATAACCGTGATCGCTATCGGGCAGGGCGCTATTCGGCACCTTATGGCTGGAACCGTGGCTATCAGAGCTTTTCGATCGGTATCTATCTCGGTAATGCCTTCTATAATGACAGTTACTGGATAGACGATCCCTACAGCTATCGCCTGCCACCCGCTTATGGTTCCTTGCGTTGGGTGCGCTATTATGACGATGCGCTCTTGGTGGATGTTCGCAATGGGTATATCGTCGACGTAATCCATAATTTCTTCTGGTAAGGCTCCAACCACCAGAATATGCGCCCGGAGCAGCAATGCTCCGGGCGTTTTTGTACCTGCCGTCTTGAAGTTCTGCTTACGTGGTGGCACGTCATGCGTCGATATGGCGACATCAGTGCATCTAGACGATTGCGACATCGCATCCCCCGCTCGCGCTCGCGACGGAGCGCGGATCAGCGCCAAGCTCGTGCGCAATCCGATGATCAACAAAATCGCCAGCGACCGCATCGAAATTTACTGGCGCGCCAACTTCATGAGCGCGCAGGAATGCGCCGCAATGCGCGCGATGATCGACAGGGACGCACAGCCCTCCACGCTTTTTTCGGGGAGTGAAGGCCCGGAATACCGCACCAGCTATAGCTGCCACCTCGACGCCTTTGACCCGTTTGTCACGGCGCTATCGAACCGCATTGTCGCGATGATGGGCATCGATGGCGCGCGCGGCGAAACTATTCAGGGCCAGCGTTACACAGCCGGGCAGGAATATCGCGAGCATTGCGATTATTTCACCGGCAGCGCGCCCTATTGGCCCCGTATGCGCGCGCAAGGGGGGCAGCGGTGCTGGACCGCGATGATCTATGTTTCCCCGCTCGAAGCGGGCGGCGAAACATGGTTCCCGCATTGCGAGTTCAAGGTGCCCCCGCGCGAAGGCATGATCCTGATATGGAACAATCTGTTGCCCGATGGCACACCCAATCCCTCAAGCCTGCATAGCGCGAAGCCGGTCGTGTCGGGCACAAAATATGTGCTGACCAAATGGTTTCGCGAACGGGCATGGGATCCCGACGCGACCGAATAATCGGCGCAGCGGTTCCAAAATAACCTTTCATTTCCATGAATTGCGCGTTCGCGCCGGGTTCAGAACGACTCGGGCAATGTGAACTTATCGGCGGTTCATCCGTTTGATTGGTCCAATAGCAACAGCATGGGAGAGTATCATGCGTAAGATTATTATGTCCGCCCTGATGGCCGCTTCGGTCATTCCGGCAATTGCGATGCCAGTAAGCGCCAATGCCCAGTCGCGCGAACTGCGTCACGACCGACAAGATATTCGTGACCAGCGTCAGGACGTGCGCGATGCACAGCGACATGGCGACAGACGAGACGTCCGCGATGAACGTCGTGATCTGCGAGATTCCAAGAAAGAGTATCGTCAGGACTGGCGTGATTATCGTAAGGATCACCGCAATGTCTATTCGCGCGGCAACTGGAATGCGCCGTTCCGCTATCGCACATGGTCAACCGGCGTGGTGCTGAGGCCGCAATATTATGCGTCGCGCTATTACATCAACGATCCGTGGCGCTATCGTCTGGATGACCGCGGTCGGAATTTCCGCTGGGTACGCAATTATGACGACGTGATGTTGGTCAACGTCCGCAATGGCCGCGTCGTTGAGGTCTATCGCAACTTCTTCTGGTAAGAGCGCGATGGCAAATGAAACCCCCGGAGGCATGGCTTCCGGGGGTTTTCTTATGCTGAGCGTCCATCCAATACCGTTCGCCCTGAGTGGGGCAGATTGAAGGCTCGAATCCTACAGTTCCAGCGCCTGCGCGATCAGCTTGCGGCTGTTCGCGATCCCATAAAGCGCGATGAAACTGCCCATGCGCGGGCCTTGGTCGGCCCCCAATAATGTCTGGTACAGCGCCTTGAACCAGTCGCGCAGTTGCTCAAAGGCGTAATGCGGATCCTTGCCGATCGCGTAGATGATGTTCTGGATTTCCTCGGCAGAAGCATCGTCAGGCAATGCGGCAAGCTGCGCATCAAGCTCGCGCAAGGCGGCCGCCTCATGCGTATCTGGCGCGCGCCGCTTGAGGGTCGGCGCAACGAAATCACGATTATACGCGAGCGCGTTGCCCACTAGCCCACCAAGCTGCGGCCATGCCTCCGCCGACGCCCCCGGCACATGCCGCGCCAGATACGCCCAGACCTGCGTTTCGCTCGCGTCCGCGCCAAGCACCCCGACGAGATTCAGCAGCAACCCGAAGCTCACCGGCATGGCTTCACCCGGCACCGCTTCACCGCGCGCCGCGTGGATATGGTGCACGGGATTGCCAAGCTGCTTGTCGAGCGGCTGTTCCGCATAATTGCCACGGAATTGCTCATACTCATCGACCGCGCGCGGGATGACGCCGATGTGCAGTTGCTTGGCGCTTTTCGGCTCGCGATAGGCGTAGAAGGCGAGGCTTTCCTCGCTGCCATAGGTCAGCCAATCCTCCAGCGACAATCCGTTGCCCTTGGACTTGCTGATCTTCTCGCCCTTTTCGTCGAGAAACATCTCATAGATCAGCCCCTCCGGCCGCCGCCCGCCCAGCACCTGCGCGATCTTGCCGGATTGTACGCCACTGTCGGTCAGATCCTTGCCGTACATCTCATAATCGACACCGAGCGCGACCCAGCGCATCGCCCAGTCGACCTTCCATTGCAGCTTGGCACCGCCACCGAGGATCGAATGCTCGATAACATCCCCGTTATCAACGAAACGGATCAAGCCCGCGTCGGCATCGATCACCTCAATTGGAACCTGCAACACCACACCCGATTTCGGGCTGATCGGCAGCACCGGAGAATAGGTCGCGGCGCGCTCCGCCCGCAGCGTCGGCAACATGATGTCCATGATGCCCTGATAATGGCGCAACACCCCCCGCAGCGCATCGTCGAACGCGCCGGATTGATATTGCTCGGTCGACGAGCGGAAATCATATTCGAACCCGAACCGATCGAGAAATTCCCGCAGCATCGCGTTGTTGTGGGCAGCGAAACTGTCAAACTTGCCGAACGGATCGGGAATAGCGGTCAGCGGCTTGCCGAGATGTTCGGTAAGCATCGCCTGATTGGGCACATTGTCCGGCACCTTGCGCAGGCCGTCCATGTCATCCGAAAACGCGATCAGGCGCGTGGGCACATCCGACATCGCCTCAAACGCGCGGCGCACCATCGTCGTGCGCAGCACTTCGTTGAACGTGCCAATATGCGGCAGGCCGGACGGGCCATAGCCGGTTTCGAACAGTGCGTAACCTTTGTCCGGCGCGCCGCTGCCAAGCCGTTTCAGCACCTTGCGCGCCTCTTCAAAGGGCCATGCCTTGGATATAAGCGCGGCGTCGCGCAGTGTCTGGGTGTCGCTCATGCCGCTCCCTTAGAGTATTTTTCAAAAAAGGGGAGGCCGGTTTTACACTCGGGATCGTCCGGAGGGCAAAGTTTACGTTTGCTTTACCATCCGCAGGGTAAAAACTATGCCTATTCGGAGATTCATAATGCCCATCGACCGCAAACAGAATCGCATTGCCGTAGATATCTCCGTCATGGTGACAACCGTGCTGGAAGCAAACGAGGCAACCATCGTCAATCTGACCGAGTATGGCGCGCAGCTTGCCGGTATGTCGTTGCCGGTCGGTACACGATTCCAGATTGATTTTGAGGAACAAACCGTCTTTGCGATTGTCGCCTGGTCGGAAATCGACCGGGTTGGTGCGCGCTTCCTGTTCAGCCTGACGGACGGCCCGCTTTACAGCCAGCTCGCGCAGGCGCGCATGACCGACGCTGTTACCTCTGCTCACGGAGACGGCGGATGGGTTCCACCCAGACCGACGCTGGGATCGGCGCGCCACATTCCGACTGGCTTTGGTCGCCGCCGCGCTTAAACCAGCCATCTGCCGATAAATTGCGCGGCTGATCCATATTGCGGTTGTCGTCGCCTCGCTTCCCGTTAAAGCCAAAGGGTGCGCCCTTCTCCCGCCATTCCCGATGTGCCGCCTGAGGCTTTGCCGGTTCCTGCGCTCTATGCGAGCCACGCCGGAATCTGGATTGCCGAGGCCGATGGTACGACGCAGGCGGTCACGCGCGGCGAAGCGGTCGGCCGCGCCGCCGAAACGCCCGTCATCCTGTTAAACGCGCCGCTCACAGGACAGCGGCTGGGCTATGGCGACCTGTCGGGGCTGGACCTGCTGGAACTTTGGGCGTTCGTGTACCCGGCGCGCTTTGTCGTGCCGACCGCCAAAGGCTTTGCCCATGCATTGGGACTGGCAGAGCCTGCGCGGGAGCAGGATATTCCCGCTTTCTGTCACACCGTCGCCCGGCGCCTGATCGCGACCACCAAAGCGCCCGACTGGCCGATGCGTGAGGGGGCGTGGACATCGCTTCAGGCATTGCACCGCCTGCGCTGGCCCTGGGCAGCGTTAGTCGGTCCCCACATAGCGCGCCCCAACGAAGCCGAACGCTGGCTGTTCTCGCGCTTGCCCGAATGGGAGGAGCAGGCGCCTCGTGCGGCGCCGCGCCCGATCATATTGGACGAGGATGCCGTGCAGCAACGCCTTGCACAGCTCACCGGTCAAGGTGCCGAACCCCGCCCCGGCCAGCGCGATTATGCCAGCAAAGCCGCCGCCTGCTTCGCGCCACGTGCCGCGCGGGATCGCCCCAATATGCTGCTGGCCGAGGCGGGCACGGGCATCGGCAAGACGCTGGGCTATCTCGCACCCGCTTCGCTTTGGGCGGAGCAGGCAGGCGGAACCCTCTGGATTTCGACCTTCACCAAAGCGTTGCAGGGCCAGCTCGATCGCGAGACGTTGCGGCTTGATACGCCCGCTTCCCCGCACCGCGCGGGCCGCGTGGTGGTGCGCAAAGGGCGGGAAAATTACCTCTGCCTGCTCAATCTCGAAGATGCATTGCAAGGCGGCTTTGCCGGACGCGCGGCGGTGTTGGCGCAGTTGGTGGCGCGCTGGGCGGCGTATAGCAAGGATGGCGACATGGTCGGCGGCGACCTGCCCGGCTGGCTTCCCACGCTGTTCCGCCGCAATGGCACGACGGCGCTGACCGACCGGCGCGGCGAGTGCATCTATGCGGGCTGCCCGCATTACCGCAAATGCTTCATCGAACATGGCGTGCGCGCTTCTGCTCATGCCGACATCGTCATCGCCAATCATGCGCTGGTGATGATCAACGCCGCACGGGGGCGCGACACTGCCGCCCGCCCGACCCGCATCATCTTCGACGAAGGCCATCATATTTTCGATGCCGCCGATTCGACGTTTTCGCTGGCGCTGTCGGGGCAGGAGACGATCGAGCTGCGCCGCTGGATCATCGGGCCGGAGGGCACATCGCGCGGGCGCAGGCGCGGGCTGGCCGCGCGGCTGTCCGATGTCGCGAGCTATGACGCCGAGGGCGCTTTGGCGATTGAATCCGCCCGCAACGCGGCGCAAGCGTTGCCGTCCGATGACTGGCTCAAGCGCGTGGTGGCGGGCGAACCCTTTGGCGCGGTCGAGGGCCTGCTCGCGAGTGTGCGCGCCAGCGTCTATGCCCGCGCCGAAGGTGGTGGCGAGGCGGATGCTGGCTATGGTCTTGAAACCGAACTAGCCGAGCCGGATGGCGCGCTGGTCGAAGCCGCGCTGGAAGCGGCCGCCAGCCTTGATGCCCTGCTGCGCCCCCTCACCCATCTCGCCAAGCGGCTGGAAGCGGTGATGGCTGATGCGCCGGACTGGATGGACGGCCCAGCGCGGGCGCGCATCGAGGGCGCGATTGCCTCGCTCGGCTGGCGCACAGATCTGGTCGCCGGGTGGCTGGCGCTACTCGCGCGCATCGGTGGCCCGGTCGACCCGGATTTTATCGACTGGATGAGCGTCGAACGCTTCGAGGGCCGCGAGTTTGATATCGGCATCCAGCGCCGCTGGCTCGATCCGACCCGACCCTTCGCCGAAACCGTCCTGAAGAACGCGCATGGCGTGATGATAACCTCCGCGACGCTGCGCGGCGGCAATGACTGGTCAAGCGCACAGAACCGCAGCGGCGCGCTTCACTTGGGTCATGCCGCTGCGCAGTTTGAAGCGGCAGGGCCGTTCGATTACGCCCGGCAGGCCGAAGTGCTGATCGTCACCGACATCAAGCGTGGCGACATCGGCGCGCTGGCGGGTGCCTATGCGCGCCTGATCGAGGCGGCGCAGGGCGGCACATTGGGGCTGTTCACCGCGATCCGGCGGCTGCGCGCGGTCCACGCCCGCATTGCCGACCGGCTGGCGCGCGCAGGCATGCCGCTGTTCGCGCAGCATGTCGATCCGATGGACACCGGCACTTTGGTCGATATATTCCGCGACGATCCGCGCGCCTCGCTGCTCGGCACCGATGCGCTGCGTGACGGTGTGGATGTGCCGGGGCACTCGCTGCGCCTGCTGGTGATGGAAGGGGTGCCGTGGCCCAAGCCCACCGTGCTGCACGCCGCACGCCGCCTCGCTTATGGGGGCAGCGTCTATGACGACGCGATCATCCGCGCCCGCCTTGCTCAGGCCTTTGGCCGCCTGATCCGCCGCGCCGATGATTTCGGCACGTTCGTGATCCTGTCGGCCGCCATGCCGAGCCGTTTGCTCACCGCGTTTCCGCCCGGCGTACCGATCCGCCGCCTCACGCTCGATGAAGCGATA
Source organism: Sphingobium sp. (assembly GCA_039934655.1). GTDB lineage: Bacteria > Pseudomonadota > Alphaproteobacteria > Sphingomonadales > Sphingomonadaceae > Sphingobium. The sequence goes on along the minus strand of JBDTLS010000032.1, from coordinate 3,027 downwards.
ATTTCTGTCAGCGAACGTCTTGGATTTGAAATGCCTTTGGTGCATCAGGCCACCAGTAAGGAAAATTGACCCGATGAAGCGCCTGACCCTGTTACGCCACGCCAAATCCGGGTGGGACGACCCCGTGGAACGGGATTTCGACCGTCCCCTCAACGCCCGCGGGATGCGCGCCGCACGCCTCATCGGCCAGCACGCGCGTAATCTGGGAATTACTTTCGATCATATGATCGCGTCCCCCGCCGTTCGGGTCGCAGAAACGCTCGATGGCTTTTTTGAAGGCTATGGTCGCACGATCGAGCCGCAATGGGACCGGCGTATTTACCTCGCCTCATCCGCGACATTGCTCGATATCGTGCGCGAAACGTCGTCCGACGTCGGCAGTCTGATATTGGTCGGGCACAATCCGGGGCTGGAAGATCTTGTGCTCGGTCTGGTGCCGGATGATGGCAGCGTACCGCTGCGCGAACTGGTGGAAGCAAAGTTTCCAACCGCAAGCCTCGTCAGCATGTGCTGGCAGGGTGACGACTGGGCCACATTGGGGCAAGGATCGGTAACACTCGAAAGCTTCACCCGCCCACGCGACCTCGACCCCGCGCTTGGCCCCGAGTGCTAGTGTGGTGGATTTGAAATTCGCCACATTGGAGCATTTTCCAGTCAGGTGGAATCACCTGACTGGAAAACGCTCCAATGGCTTTCGGCCATTCTGGGCGGGACCATGTCAACCGCCGATAGAGCGCCTGATCTTCACCAGACTTTCACATCTGGCCCAGCAGTGCGGCGGACCGCAGCACCGGGCCAGATGCGTATATATTAGTTGACTGCGTCCTTCAGACCCTTGCCAGCTTTGAATTTGGGCTGGGTCGATGCCTTGATCGTCATGGTTTCGCCGGTGCGCGGGTTGCGACCGGTAGAAGCCTTGCGCATGGAAACCGAAAATGTGCCGAAACCGACGAGGCGAACTTCGTCGCCCTTCTTAAGCGCGCCGGTGACCGATTCAAATACGCCTTCGACAGCCTTGGCTGCGTCGGCCTTGGTGAGTCCGCTGCTCTCTGCAACTGCGCTGATAAGATCCTGTTTATTCATACCTTGGGAACCCCCTAGTTAGTTGAGTGGAAACTTTTGAATCGCGGCTGTGTGCGCGACATAAAGGCGAGCTTTTTGGTTTCTGTCAAAGGGAAAGCGACAATTATAGTCGCCATTCGGGGGTGTTGAGCAAAAAATTCACTTTCGCACCCCCGTTTGCGGGTTCTGGGCAGATGTAAACCGCTCAATGCCGCAGTGCAGCGTCACTTTCTCCGCCATGCGCTGACGGCGGCTGCGCGGCCAGATCATCCTGCTCGGACCAGTCAATCGGGACCAATGGAGACACCAACGCGCGCGCCAGCACCTCATCCACATGCGACACCGGAATAATTTCCAGCCCGCTGCGGATGTTTTCGGGAATTTCTGCCAGATCCTTTTCATTGTCCGCCGGGATCAGCACAGTGGTGATCCCGCCACGCAGCGCCGCGAGCAGCTTTTCCTTAAGGCCGCCAATCGGCAGCACCCGGCCGCGCAAGGTAACCTCGCCGGTCATTGCCACGTCCTTGCGTACCGCCACCCCGGTCAGCGTACTGACAATCGACGTCACCATGCCGACACCCGCTGACGGACCATCCTTGGGCACCGCCCCTTCGGGCAAGTGGATATGGATGTCCTTGCGGGCAAATATGCTGGGGCGAATACCGTAGGCAGGGGAACGCGCCCGTACATAAGAGAACGCCGCCTGTATCGACTCGGTCATGACCTCGCCCAGCTTGCCAGTGGTCTTGACCATGCCCTTGCCCGGCACCGTGACTGATTCAATGGTCAGCAACTCGCCGCCCACCTCGGTCCATGCGAGGCCGGTGACGGCGCCGATCTGATTCTCTTCCTCGCTAACACCGTGACGGAATTTGCGCACGCCCGCATATTCCGCCAGATTTTCCGGCGTAATCTCGACCTTTGTCACGCTGCCTTCGAGGATTTTGCGCAGCGCCTTGCGCGCCAGCCGGGCGATTTCCCGCTCCAGCGTCCGCACACCCGCTTCGCGCGTATAATAGCGGATCAAATCGCGCAGACCCGGTTCGCTCACCGCGAACTCGGCGTCGGTTAAACCATGCGCCTCGATTTGCTTTGAAAGCAAATGGCGCTGGCCGATTTCGACCTTCTCATCCTCGGTATAGCCTTCAAGCCGGATGATCTCCATCCGGTCAAGCAATGCCTGGGGCAGGTTAAGCGAGTTGGCCGTCGTCACGAACATCACGTCGGACAGGTCGACATCGATCTCCAGATAATGGTCCTGGAACTTGCTGTTCTGTTCGGGGTCCAGCACTTCGAGCAGCGCGGACGCCGGATCGCCGCGGAAATCCTGACCCAGCTTGTCGATCTCATCCAGCAGGAACAACGGATTCATGCTGCCCGCTTTTTTGAGGTTGGTCACGATCTTGCCCGGCAAGCTACCGATATAGGTGCGGCGATGGCCGCGAATTTCCGCCTCGTCGCGCACGCCGCCCAGCGACTGGCGCACGAAGTCGCGGCCGCACGCCTTGGCAATCGAGCGGCCAAGCGAGGTCTTGCCGACGCCCGGAGGACCAACGAGGCACAGGATCGGGCCTTTCAGCTTGTTGGTGCGCGCCTGCACGGCGAGATATTCGACGATCCGGTCCTTGACCTTTTCCAATGCGAAATGATCAGCATCGAGGATCGCCTGCGCACTTTTGAGATCGGTTTTGACCTTGGTCTTTTTCCCCCACGGCAATCCGAGCAGCACATCGAGGTAATTGCGCACGACCGTGGCTTCCGCCGACATCGGCTGCATCGACTTGAGCTTTTTCAGCTCGCCGTTGGCCTTGGCCTTGGCTTCCTTGCTCAGCTTGAGCTTGTTGATCTTGCCCTGCAACTCCGCCAGTTCGTCGGCTTCTTCGCCTTCGCCATTGCCAAGCTCGCGCTGAATCGCCTTCAACTGCTCGTTGAGGTAATATTCGCGCTGGGTCTTCTCCATCTGGC
>JBDTLS010000031.1:0-17050 GCA_039934655.1 Sphingobium sp. | reverse complement strand
CCGTCGTTATAAACGGCGACATCGCGTCCGACCAGTGCATCACCGACGATTGCGCCCGCGCCCTGAATCCGGGCATCGACCTGCCCCGCCTTGCCGCGCAACGTCATGCGACCACTGCCCGCCAACAGGAGATTCAGGCGATCGAGCGCCACATCGTCCACGCTCATGTCGCCATTGCCGCTGATCGAAAGGGTGGCGGCCAATCCCGTGAGTTTGTCGATACGCAATCTGCCTCCGCCCACCATGATCGCGCGGCGTATGGGACCAGTGGTCAAATATACTGTAGGTGCACCGCCCGCAGCGCCCGTAGTCGGCAGCGGACGCAACTTCACCACCAGCAAACCACCCGACACATGCATATCCACACGGTCAAGCTGGCTGCGCGATCCTTCGCCACGGGCGGAAACGCCGCCGCTTGTGACAATCTCGACATTGACCGGCGCTTCTACGCGAATGCTGTCGAAACTGGTGATGACATAAGACTGGCGCGCGCGCGTTCCAGTCTGGGCCGAGGCGGCACCTGAATACAACAATGCGACCAACAAAAAGGGGCACCCGATATGGCGCCCCCTTCCATGTCCTCGCCGGAACATCAATCGATTAATCCAGCTTGTCCTTGGCGTATTTCGGCGCCGCTTCGTTCAGGATAGCCAAGATTTTCTTGAGTGCCGCAGGCTCGTCGGTTTCTTCCATTGCCGCCAGTTCGCGAGCCAGGCGGCTCGATGCCGCCTCGAAAATCTGACGCTCCGAATAGCTTTGCTCGGGCTGATCGTCGGCACGAAACAGATCGCGGGTCACTTCAGCAATCGACACAAGGTCGCCCGAATTGATCTTTGATTCATACTCCTGCGCGCGGCGCGACCACATGGTCCGCTTGACACGCGGCTTGCCCTGAAGCGTTTCGAGCGCTTCGGTCAGCGTCTTGTTCGACGACAGCTTGCGCATACCGACGCTTTCCGCCTTATTGGTGGGGACGCGCAACGTCATGCGTTCCTTCTCAAACCGCAATACATACAGCTCAAGGTCCATCCCGGCGATCTGCTGGCTTTGCAGCTCAATCACACGGCCCACGCCATGCTTGGGATAAACGACATAATCACCGACATCAAAGGACAGCGCTTTGGCAGCCATTTGGAACCTTTCCATCAACAGGGGGTGTTATTTTCGGGCATAGTTGCAGGAAAAACCACAAAGCGCGGGTTTGAAAACCGGCCCGAGATACATAACAGACATTCTCCAGAACAGGCGCGACAGACCCGTCTTCAAACCCTTTTAACAGATTCGTAATAAAATTTCTACCCCACGCGTCAATAGACGCGCAAGGCCAGCGAAACCGCCATATTTTCCTGTGTGCGCCGCCAAATGACGGCGCGCTGTTTCACCCGCCCGTGCCTGGTTCGGCCGAGAAATATTTGTCGAACTTGCCGTCTTCGCCCTTGTGCTCATCGGCGTTGGCAGGCTGTTCACCCTTGCTGGTGATATTGGGCCATTCCGCCGAATATTTGGTGTTCAGCTCCAGCCACTTTTCCAGCCCATTTTCGGTATCGGGCAAAATCGCTTCGGCCGGACATTCGGGTTCACACACGCCGCAGTCGATGCACTCGCTGGGGTTGATGACCAGCATGTTTTCGCCTTCATAGAAGCAGTCAACCGGGCAAACTTCGACGCAATCCATATATTTGCATCGGATACATGCATCAGTCACAACATAGGTCATCGAAGCGTCTTCCCTTATCGCCGTGCGCGTCTGAATACGCACCGCATCGTCTCAATCCCCTGCTATGCGCAGCGCACGCCCACGTCAATAACCTGATGCAGCGTTTTCGCTCTCGTGTCAGCCAAGTTCCAAAACATCATAGCATGCCTCCGCGATCAGCGCCACGCCACGACGGTCAGGCAGCACAAGCACGCGCACCACCCGCACATTCTCGCCAAACGGCAAAGTGATAAGATCGCCAACCCGCACCGGGCTATGCGCGCGCTCGACCCGCCGCCCGTTCAGGCGGATCACGCCGCGTTCACTCAAATTCTGCGCAAATGATCGGCTTGGCGCCAGACGAACGAACCAGAGGAATTTGTCGATACGCAACGTCGGTTGATGCGGAAGCCGCGCCGCCTGCGTTGATTTATCCGATATCGCCGAAGCCGAACGAGACGTCTTACTCATCGCGTCCGAGCAGCGCGGCCAATCCGGCGAATGCGCCACCGCCTGCGGGCAGCTTCGGCTGTGCACTATGTGCCACAAAGCGGCTGGCTACCGCAGGTTTGCTTGGTCTTGCCTTACGGTGGTCGCCCCGATCGCCGTTTGGCGCATCACGTCCGCCCCTTTCACTGCGAGGTAAGGCGGTGGTATTCGGTCGCTTTGCCCCGCGGTTGTGGGCGTCATGCGGGCGTGGTTTTTGCCGGCCCCGGAATACCCAGTTGGCGCCCAACGCAACAGGCGCGGGTTCAGGTTCAGCCATGACTTCGGCGACCGCTTCCTGAGTTACCGAATCGGATTGCACGACTGGCTCTTCCGTCTGCGTCATATCATTGGGCAGCGCATCCGCTGGCGTCGCTTCATCGGAAATCGCTGTCACCGGACTAACCACATCGGCCCCAACTTCGGCTACCCCCGGCGGCGCTGGATCGGACGCCAATTCAACAACCTGTTCTGTCATATCGGGTTCAGCTAGCACCTTCAGCTTCGGCGTAATCGCCCGGAAGCCCGCCGCGCGCATCAGGTCGAGGAACAGCGCCTCGCTGATGCCCAAGGACACGATCAACGGGCTGGCCATGCCATAAAATTCATCGCGCGCAATCGCTTCATGCGCGCCGCGCGCTACCCGCTCGATCATATCGATCCGCACCAGCGTTTCGCCAAAGCTGCGAAATCCGGCCAGTCTCGCGCCCATCTGTTCCTCGCGCCCCGGCAACGTAAGTACAACCGCGCCCGCCTGTGGCAGCGGCAGCATCGGTTTGCCCAGTTTGGCCGAGAGCAATGCCAACCGCCACAGCGCCGCACCCGGTTTCAGCAAGCCGGGATGATAAATGTCGAGCACACCAATCGCAATCCCTGCGCGCCGCACGATCTGCCGCTGGTCCTTGTCCAGTAGCGCCAATGCGTCATCCAAATCTGTGCGCGCAATAATTCCACCGGCATCGGCCAATTGCGCGAACAGTGCCCGCACCGGCGCAGGCGTTTCCGGCAGAATCGCCTGCTCCACCATCTTGACGAGGGGCAGCACATGTCGTTCCTTCTGCGCTATGATCCAGCGGCCCAGCCGTTCCCCGATACGCTTATGGGTTTCCTGACCCAGATCGGCCAGCGCCTTGTCGATGCGCAACTCGGCCTGCAATAATCCCGGCCCAGCACCCAATGTCGCGACCTTTATCCCCTGCCACACCAAAGCTGGCACCGCGCCCGGCGCAGCATCCAGCGATATGTCCGCATCGGGTGCCGCAATTAATTCTTCTGCTTTTACGCTCACTATCTTCCCCAATCGCCGTTCCGCCGCCGCCAGCAACATCTTGCGGTCGTTCCCGCGCGCCTTTGGATCGACAACAAAGCGAAATCCATCAAGATGCCCTATCGCTTCGCCATCAACATATACAGCCCCATCTTGCTCCACATCGACGGGAAAATCATGCCCTTTTTGTCCGATATCGCGCAACAACACGGCGGTGCGCCGATCAACGAAGCGTTGCGTGAGCGCAAGATGCAGGGCATCGGACAATTTCTCTTCCAATGCGCGCGTTCGTTCCGCCATTTCGGCGGGATGTTCCAACCAGTCGGCCCGGTGCGCGATATAGGACCAAGTGCGCGCCGCCGCGATCCGGCCGGACAATGTATCGACATCACCCTGCACATTATCGAGCCGCGCAATCGCCTGCGCGAACCAGTCACGCGGCACATGACCATTGCCTTCCGACAGGAAACGCCAGATGCGCGATACCATCCGCGCATGATGATCCGCGCCCAGCTTCTGGAAATCCGGCAGGCCGCACGCATCCCATAGCCGCGCCACCTGCGGCCGTCCGGTCACGCGGTCACGCACCAGCGTATCGCCCGCCATATATTTGAGCACAGCGAGGTCGACGGCTTCGGGTGCGGCCTTGAGTTCAGGGCGGTCAGGCCGCTCCTCCAGCGCAAAGATCAAGCCATCGACACTTTCCAGCGGCGGTTCGCCATCGCGCCAGAACAACTGGTCGAGCGACGCGAAGCGATGTTCCTCGATTGCGCTGATTTCTTCGGGCCGGAACGCCGCTTCCGCCTCCTCTCCGCCCAGCGAGCCGAAAGTGCCATCGCGATGATGCCGCCCTGCCCGCCCAGCGATCTGTGCCATTTCCGCAATCGACAGCCTGCGCATCCGATGCCCGTCGAACTTGCGCAGCGAGGCGAACGCGACGTGCGAAACGTCAAGGTTCAGCCCCATGCCAATCGCATCGGTCGCGACCAGATAATCGACATCGCCGTTCATGAACATCACGACCTGCGCATTGCGGGTGGCGGGGCTGAGCGCGCCCATCACTACCGCCGCGCCGCCGCGCAAACGCCGCAGCATTTCGGCGACCGCATAGACTTCCTGCGCGGAAAACGCGACGATGGCCGATCGTTTGGGCAAGCGCGACAGCTTCTTGGCGCCCGCATAAGACAGCGTTGAAAATCGGGGGCGGCTGATGATTTCTGCTTCCGGCACCAGCGCGCGCACCATCGGCGTCAGGCTGGCGGAACCGAGGATCATCGTTTCCTCCCGCCCCCGCGCACGCAGCATCCGGTCGGTAAAGATATGCCCGCGTTCCGGGTCGGCGCCCAACTGCGCCTCGTCCAGCGCCACGAACGCGAAGTCGCCGTCCATTGGCCCGCTGATACCAGATTGCCCGCGTCCGTTACGCAGCGGCATCGATTCCGCCGTGCACAAAAACCAGCGCGCCTGCGGTGGGCAAATTTTTTCCTCGCCGGTAATCAGCGCAACCTGTGCCGCGCCTTTGATCGCCACCACCCGGTCATAGACTTCCCGCGCGAGCAAGCGCAGCGGGAAACCCATCATGCCGCTGCTATGCGCGCACAGCCGCTCGACCGCGAGGTGGGTTTTCCCGGTGTTGGTGGGGCCGAGTACCGCCGTCACCGCTGCACGCACATTTTGGGCCATCGCTTCTTGTCGGCGAACGGGCTGGGCGGTGCAAGAGTATCTGGCCATGATTTTCGCCCTCTATGGTGCACAGCTCGTCGCGCGATGCGCGCAAAGCCAAGCACATTAATTTGACTTTAACCCTAAGCCTTCACAAAAGTGCCGCACGGATGCGCCGGACGGGCTGCTCCGGCAATCAGAACCCGGGGGTAGCGGGCTTGTTTCAGAAGAATGAGTTTGGGCAATATAATGGCGGTGCAGGCGCAGCCCTCTGGCTGTCCGGCGCTGAGGAACGTGTTGCCACCCTGCCCCGCCCTGCGCTTCAACCCGCCCACGACAACTGGCGTCGCCGCGTCAAATATTGGGCGGAGGATGTCAATCTCGTCCCCGATCTGGGCCATGACCTGTTCACCGTGCAATGGTTTCGCGGCCTCGCGACCTGCTTCGCGTTGTGCTTCACTGCGATCAAGCTGACCCCGGATTTTCATGCGCTGCCTGCACCGTCCGGCCCGGTCGCCACCGCGCAGACATACGAAGAAATCCGCTCGCAAATGATTACGCCGCTGGCGCTCGGTGCGGATTCTGGTCGCCATATGGCGCCGACCTCCGCAGTCACTCCGTTGCTTTCAACCCCCGAACGCCCCATGATTACCGTCAACACCGCGATCAGCGAAAGCGACAGCTTCGCCCGCGCCCTGTCCCGCGCCGGCGTCAGCGGCAGCGATATTGACAACGTGATGCGCCTTGCTGGCAGTGACGTGTCCGCCCATTCGCTCACTCCCGGAACGCGGCTCAACATCGTGCTTGGTCGCCGCGCCAACCCGAATATGCCACGCCCATTGGATGCGCTGGCGTTCCATGCGCGCCTTGACCTCAGCATGGAAATGAGCCGGGTCAAAGGCGCGCTATCGGTGCAACGCATTCCCGTTCACGTCGATTCGACCCCGCTGCGCATTCGCGGTGTCGTCAGCGACAGCGTCTATCGCGCCGCGCGCGCCGCCGGAGCGACACCCGGCACAATCCAGACGTACCTGCGCGTGCTGGCGCAGCAGGTTGCACTCAACAATATCGGTCCGGGCGACAAGTTCGACATCATCGTCGCCCATCGCCGCGCCGACACCGGCGACAGCGAAGTCGGTGATTTGCTTTACGCGGGCGCATCTTTGGTCAGCGGTCGCAGGATCGACATGCTGAAATGGACCAAGGGCGGCCAGTCGCAATGGTTCGAGGCATCGGGCGTTGGCGAGAAACACGGCGGGGTGGGTTCGCCGGTGGCCGGGCATGTGACATCGGGTTTCGGTATGCGCTTCCACCCGATTTTGGGCTATACTCGGATGCATTCGGGGGTCGATTTCGGTGCGCGTTATGGATCGCCGATCTATGCCGTGACCGATGGCGTGGTCAGTTACGCCGGACAGCACGGCGGGCATGGCAATTTCGTCAAACTGCAACATAGCGGTGGCCTGGGCACCGGTTATGCGCATATGAGCCGCATCGCCGCTTATGTCGGCGAGCGTGTGCGGCGCGGTCAGGTGATCGGCTATGTCGGGTCGAGCGGTCTTTCGACTGGGCCTCATTTGCACTATGAAGTTTATCGAGGTGGCCAGACCGTCAACCCGATGACAGTCAGCTTCACCCAGACCGCGCAACTCGCGGGTGGCGAGTTGAAGGCGTTCCGCAATCGCCTCACCGAACTGAAATCACTGGGCACCGTGGCGACCGTCACGAAGGCCGAGCCGGTCGAACCAGCGAAATCGGGCAAGTCCGTTCGCAGGCTGTAAACCCGATCGCACTTGATCCGCTGCATCGCCGCCTCTAAACCCGCGTCATGCCTGATATGACCCACGCCAGCTACCCCGCACTCCGTCTGCGCCGCCCACGCGCGCATGGCTGGAGCCGCGCGTTGTTCGCCGAGCATCGCCTCAGCCCCGCTGACCTGATCTGGCCGTTGTTCATTACCGAGGGCACCGGCGTCGAAAACCCCGTCGCCAGCCTGCCCGGCGTGTCGCGCCGGTCCGTCGACCTGATCGTCGAGCGCGCAAAAGAAGCGCGGGATGCAGGTATCCCCTGCCTCGCGCTGTTCCCCCATACGCAGGCCGAACGGCGCACGGACGACGGGCGCGAAGCGCTCAACCCCGACAATCTGATGTGCCGCGCGATCCGCGCGATCAAGGATGCCGTGCCGGACATCGGCATCCTCACCGATGTCGCACTCGATCCCTATACGAGCCACGGGCAGGACGGGCTGGTCGATAACGCGGGCTATGTGCTGAACGACGCCACGACCGAGGTGCTGGTCGGCCAGTCGCTCAATCAGGCCGCAGCGGGCGCCGACATCATCGCGCCGAGCGACATGATGGACGGGCGTGTCGGCGTGATCCGCCGCGCTTTGGAGTCCGCCGGACATCATAATGTGCAGATCATGGCCTATGCCGCCAAATATGCATCGGCCTTCTACGGCCCGTTCCGCGATGCGGTCGGTTCCAGCGGCGTGCTCAAGGGCGACAAGAAAACCTATCAGATGGATCCCGCCAATGCGCAGGAAGCGCTGCGCGAAGTGGCGCTCGATCTTGCCGAGGGCGCGGACAGCGTAATGGTCAAACCCGGCCTACCCTATCTCGATATCGTCCGCGCGGTGAAGGACCGCTTTGATGTGCCGGTGTTCGCCTATCAGGTGTCCGGCGAATATGCGATGATCGAGGCGGCGGTGGCGGCGGGCGCAGGCGAGCGTGACGCGCTGGTGCAGGAGACGCTACTGGCGTTCAAACGCGCGGGCTGCACCGGGGTGCTGACTTATCACGCGCTCCATGCGGCGCGGTTGATGGGGTAGGGGCGGTTGCGGTTCGCTTGCGGGCGTTCTAAATCAAGCGACGCGCTCGGGAACCCAATGGTTATTCAGGTCCTAACGAATTGGTCCGAACCAATCATTTACCTTTCGCCGCTATTTTTTCCTGATGAGTTTCCGAAAGCCCTTCCGTGCCGTTCCAGTCGAGCCCAGTGCACATTATCGCCGCAAGCAGCAGATTACAGCGCGAAAGTCCGCGTTGAGCATTCTGGGCATAGCGGGTGTTACTGGGGCGATCTTAGGCGTAGCTAGTGTAGAGCTTACCGGGGACGGGCGCACTAGGATATCTGGTGTTCTAAAGCCCGTCGGCGTGGCTGTCGGCATTATGCGCGCAAGGGAACCCCAAGTCGGCGATTCATGGAGTGGGTGCAATGATGCACGTTCAGTCGGCACAGCTCCGATATATATTGGCGAGCCAGGTTATCGCGAAGATATGGACGGCGATGGCGACGGAATAGCCTGCGAACCTCATCGTCGCTGGTAGCTATAGCGAGGACGGATTACCCGTCATCAATGGCACAATCTTGGATCGAAATATCCGCGATCATCTCAATCCCGACAGTCCGCTTCTACTCCCACCCCAAATCAGCCCCCCTCACGGCCTCTTCAACATCGCCTTCAACCCATCAAGCCGATCGTTCTGGCCATCCACCACGCCCAGCGCGACATCCCGCGCGGCGACGATCTGGTCGGTGCCGCCCGATGCCGTTCCTTCGGCAATCGCTTTCATACGCTCGGTATAGAGCATATCCAGTCCGGCGAGCGCCGAGACGCTGTCCATGCGCTTGCCGTCGAGCGCGCTGAGGCTGACATTGGCGGCGACCCAGCTTTCATCGAGTACCGCAACATTCTGTGCGCCTCGCACCTGATCGGCGGTGGAACCATAAGCGGCATCGAACGCGGCCTTGCCCTTCGCGGACTGCACGGTCAGCGGCGCGATGCGGGCGGCGAGCGCGTCGACATCGGTCGCGGAAGGGGCGACGGACTTGGGCGCAGCTGGCACAGTCGAGACCGCCATACCGTTTTCGATTGGGCGGCGTACAAGCGAGGGATAGCTGCGTCCGTCACTACCGATGCCCACACAACTGGCGAGGAACAGGGCAAGCGAGGGGAACAGGCGGCGCGTCAACATGGTTCGCACTTAAGCAGTCGCGCGCGCCGTTGCAATGCCCCAGTGATTGGGCATAGGCGATTGGCCTGCCCGATTGGCACAGCCTCGTTATTCGCATAGAGGCCGAACAATGCTGACCACCATCGCGACGATCCTCCCGGTTTTTCTCATCATATTGGTCGGCTATGGCGCGGCCCGATCCGGCGTTTTGCCTACCGACAGCGCGCAGGTGCTCAACCGCTTTGTCATCTGGATACCGCTGCCATGCCTGATGTTCCATATCGTCGCGACGACGGACTGGGTGCGTCAATGGGATACCGGCTTTGTCATCGCGTCGGTCGGGGCCAGTATGGCCGTGTTCGGACTGGGCATGTGCGTGGGGCGCTGGCGCGGGCTATCGCTGGCCGATATGGCTGTCGACGGCCTGAATGCCTCTTATGCCAATACGGCCTATATCGGCCTGCCCTTGCTTACGTTGGTGCTTGGCCCCGCGAGTCGGCCCTACGTAGTGGTTGCCGCCTCGTTGACGCTCATGCTGTTGTTCGCGAGTGCGGTCATCCTGATCGAGATGGCAAGGCACAAGGCAAATGGCTTTGCCTACGCGAGTGGGCAAGCGGTCAAAGGCACGATTCGCAACCCGGTGGTGGTTGCTCCGCTGCTGGGGCTGCTGTGGTGGTTATCGGGTATCAAGCTGCCCGTCCCGCTCGACAATATGCTGGACATGGTCGGCGGCTCGGCCAGTCCCACGGCGTTGCTGGCAATCGGGCTGTTTTTGGCGCAGCGGCCTTTGCTCGGTGCGATCACCAACCCGTTCGTGGTGAGTTTAAGCGCGATCAAGCTGGTGGTGCACCCGGCACTCACTGCTGTCATCGCGCTCTATATGCTGCATTTGCCACGCCCGGTCGCGGCGGCGGCGATCATGGTGGCGGCGATGCCGACCGGCACGGGTCCGTTCATGGTCACGGGTTTCTATGCGCGGGATGGCGCGGTTACATCGGGCACGATCCTCCTGAGCACCATTGTTTCAATCCTCACCATCGCAGCTATTTTAACGCTTTTGGTTGGTTAGCTGTTTGGTCCCAGCATGTGGTGGTGTAGAATCTGTCCCATAAAGCCCTCCGCTGTGATGATGCCAAATCTACACCATCACAGTCTGGGACTAAATACCTAGGGCTGAATGTGGATCGACCCTAGCGCACACCAAACCCATAGTGTGCGAAAATCGCCTTGGCTTCGTGGGACAACAGGAAACGGCGAAATCCTTCTGCGTCGGGGCTGGTCGAAGCGGTGAGCAGCGCGGCCGGATAGAGAATAGGCGGGTGGCTGTTGGTAGGAAAGATACCTGCGACTTTCACGCCCGGCGTCGCGCGCGCATCGGTTGCATAAACGATGCCGAGCGGAGCCTCGCGCCGTGCCACCAGTTGCAGGGCTGCACGAACATTCTCGGCGCGGGCAATGCGCGGTTCGACCGATGGCCAGACTCCAAGGCTGGTTAGTGCTGCCTTGGCATATTTACCCGCCGGCACAGCATCCGGGTCGGCCATCGCCAGTCGGCCATCGCCCAGTGCGCGGACGAGCGGGAAGCCGCGCGCAATACGCAGACTGATCGGATGCGCCTCAGGCGCCACCAATACCAGCCGATTGTTCAGCAATGTTACCCGGCTTGCGCGCCGGATCAGGCCTTTCGCGGCGACGTTATTCATCCAGTCCTCATCGGCGGACAGAAACAGGTCGGCCGGAGCACCCGCTTCAATCTGGCGGGCGAGTGCCGAGGAAGCGGCAAAGGAGAGGGTGGGACGTGCGTGACCCTTGGCGGTCCAACGATCCGCCACGGCTGTCAGCGATTCCTGCAAGCTGGACGCGGCGAGCACGAGCGGTGCTTTGGCAAGTGCCGGTTGCGCGCTTACGAGCGCCCCCAACAGCGTTAGCGCCAGAACGAAAAATATAAGCCGTTTGCATACAGCGGTCATGTCATGGTTCCTGCACATTGTCGGGCGTTACATACAGCGGGGATCAGCCCCGTTGAAGCGATTTGTCGCACCGAAGAAGATCAGGCCGCCTGACTTACGTTCTGGATCAGCAGCTGTGCGATGGCAGGGCGACAACTACCGCAATTGGTGCCGGCATTGAGCGCCTTGCCGACCGTCTCCACGCTGGTCAGGCGTTGTTCGGCAATCGTGCCAAGAATTGTCTTCATGCCGATGTCGAAGCACACACACACGATCGGGCCGCAGTCAGGAGCCGGTTGGGCGGGCCGTCCGGCGAGCAGGGCGGGGCCATTGTCGCGATCTGCCTGCCGAAGTTGGGCTACGATCCATTCCCGTGCGGGCAAGACGCCGGAACGCGTCAGGAACAACGCGGCGGTCAATGTGCCGTCTTGCGCGCGCACCACTATGCGCCGCATACCGCGCGCCTTGTCAAAGGCTTCAAGTCGTTCGCCGACAGGCATAAACGCTTCGATGTCGACCGCACCAATCCCTGACATCTCGGCAAGCCAACCATTCGGCTGGCGCACCAAAGTCCAATATATGTCGCCCGGCAAATTCGGACGTTCGACGCTGACCATGAAAGCGCGCCAGTCCGGGTGGAAAGGTTCGATATTGACGGCACTGTTCTTGAAGCCGGGCTGGCCCGACAGCGGATCAGCTCCTTGGTTGGGCAGGAGATTGGTACGCCCCTGCGAACTGGTGCGGTCGGTCCAATGCATCGGCACACATAATTCGCCGCGCCGTTGCCCGTCGCTGAAGGCTATACGGAACAGGCTGTTGCCGTGTGGGCTGGACAAGCGTGCGAGGCCGCCATCTTTCAGGCCACGTGCTTGCCCATCGTTGGGGTTCACCTCCACTAATGGCTCGCGGCGATGCTGGGAGAGCTTGGGCGAGAGGCCGGTGCGGGTCATCGTGTGCCATTGGTCGCGATATCGGGCGGTGTTGAGCCGGAACGGATAGGCGGGATCGGCAGCCGGTTGCTTCGGCGGCTGGACTGCGACCAGCCGTGCTTTGCCATCGGGCGTCGTGAAGCGCATGTCGGCGTACGGCGATAACCCGCCCCAGCGGAACGGCTGTAACGCGTCGAATTGCGCCGATGACATCCCCGTCCGCTCGCCCAGATTGAGTTTGCGCGTGGCCATGCCAAATCGCGGTGCATTTTCAAACGCGGTCTGGCGACAATATTCATCGAACACTTGCGCGCTGGTCGTCCACGCGAAGGAATCCTCCCATCCCATACGTCGGCCGATGTCGGCGATAATGTCCCAGTCGGCGCGGGTTTGTCCGGGCGGCGAAAACAGCGCGCGCTGGCGGCTGACGATCCGTTCGGAATTGGTGACGGTGCCGTCCTTCTCCCCCCACGCCAGCGCGGGCAGGCGAATATGGGCGAGGGCAGTGGTATCGGTGTCGGCGATCACTTCGGACACCACCACCAGCGGACATTTGGCCAAGGCTTCACGAACGAAACCGGCATCTGGCATGGAAACGGCGGGATTGGTGGCCATGATCCAGATCGCCTTGATACGCCCATCATGCACCGCGCGGAACATATCGACCGCTTTTAACCCCGGCGCACGGGCGATGGTCGGGCTGTGCCAGAATCGTTGCGCGCGGTCGCATTCGTGCTCGCTAAAGCCCATATGCACTGCGAGTGTCGAGGCAAGACCACCGACTTCACGCCCACCCATCGCGTTGGGCTGCCCGGTGATGCTGAACGGTCCCGCGCCGGGCTTGCCGATCCGCCCGGTCGCCAGATGCAGGTTGATGATCGCGTTGCCCTTGTCTGTGCCCGATGTCGACTGGTTCGCGCCTTGCGAGAACAGGGTGAGCATTGCGGGATGCCGTGCCGCCAGATCGGCGAGTGCAACGAAGTCCTTTTCGGAAATCCCCATCGCCTCGCAATCGACCACTAGGCTTTCGATATAGCCTGTCTCCGCCTTCACATGCTGGGCGAGACACTGTGCATCCAGCATATCGCGGTCACGCATCCCGGCAAGTAAACCCAGGAACAGTGCCACATCGCCGTCGGGCCGGATAGCGATATGCAGGTCGGCCTGCTGCGCAGTCTCGGTCTTGCGCGGGTCGATGACGACGAGTTTTGTGCCGCGCGCGGCGCGTGCGCGTTCGATCCGTTGCCAGATAATCGGGTGGCACCACGCGGTGTTCGACCCGACGAGCAGGATCAGGTCCGCCGTATCGATATCGTCATAGGAGCACGGCACGACATCTTCGCCAAAGGCGCGGATGTGCGCTGCTACCGCGCTCGACATGCACAGGCGCGAATTGGTGTCGATATTGCCCGAACCGATGAAGCCCTTCATCAGCTTGTTGGCGACGTAATAATCCTCAGTCAGCAATTGCCCGGACACATAGAACGCCACGCTGTCCGGGCCATGTGCCGCGATAGTTTCGGCAAAGCTGTGCGCGACGGCATCGAGCGCCTCGTCCCATCCGGTAACGCGATCGCCGATCATCGGATCAAGCAATCGCCCTTCGAGGCTGACGGTTTCGCCCAGATGCGTACCCTTGGAACATAGCCGCCCGTAATTGGCGGGGTGAGACTTGTCCCCGGCAATCGTAACGCTGCGTTCGCCGGTAACCGTCGCGCTGATGCCGCATCCCACCCCGCAATAGGCGCAGGTGGTGGCGATCACGCTCACACAAGCCCCTTCAAAGCTGCCGCGCGGTCGATCAATATGCGCCCCGCATCGACCTTGACCGGGATCGTCCGTGTGCAGCCCTTGTCCTCCCCCAGCGCCTCGCCCGTGATCAGGCTGATTCGCCAGTTGTGCAGCGGGCAGGTGACGGTCGTGTCATGGACAATGCCCTGGCTGAGCGGGCCTTGCTTGTGCGGGCATTTGTTTTCCAGCGCATAGACGTTGCCGTTGGCGGTGCGGAAGATCGCGATTTCCTCGCCGCCCTGCACGGGCAGCGTGCGTGCGCCCAATGCCGGAAGCTGTTCAACGGGGCCGATGTCGAGCCAGTCTGCGGTGACCATCACGCCCCTCCTACCACGGCGAAGGGACGGATTTCGGCGATATGCTGGTGCAGTTCCTTTTCCGCACCCGCTGCGCGTTCTGCCCACGGGTCTTTTTGCAGGAAGCGTTGAGCGAACAGGAAGCGGTCGCGCAACGCACCGCGTCCCGGCGCATCCTCGACGATGCGCTGCTTGATATAGTCCAGCCCGACACGCTCGACCCAGGGGGCGGTGCGATCGAGATAGCGGGCTTCCTCGCGGTAGAGCTGGATGAAGGCTGCGCAATAATCGAGTGTCTGTTGCTCGGTCTCGACCTTACAGAGCAGATCGGTGCCGCGCAGGTGGATGCCGCCGTTGCCGCCGATGTGCAGTTCATACCCCGAATCGACGCAGATCACGCCGAAGTCCTTGATCGTCGCTTCGGCGCAGTTGCGCGGGCAGCCTGATACGGCAATCTTGAACTTGTGCGGCATCCATGACCCCCATGTCATCTGCTCGGCCTTGATGCCGAGGCCAGTCGAATCCTGCGTGCCGAACCGGCACCATTCCGACCCGACACAGGTTTTGACGGTGCGCAACGCCTTGCCATAGGCGTGGCCGGACACCATGCCAGCGGCGTTGAGATCGGCCCAGATCGCGGGCAGGTCTTCCTTCCTGATCCCGAACAGGTCGAGCCGCTGGCCCCCCGTCACCTTAACGAGGCGCGCGTTATATTTGTCGGCCGCATCGGCGATAGCGCGCAGTTCATTGGGGGTGGTGACCCCACCCCACATGCGCGGCACGACGGAATAGGTGCCGTCTTTCTGGATGTTGGCGTGCATCCGTTCATTAACGAAGCGGCTCTGTGGGTCTTCCTCATGCTCGCCCGGCCATGCACACAGCAGATAATAATTGAGCGCCGGGCGGCAAGATGAACAGCCGTCGGGCGTCGACCAGTGCAGTTCCTGCATGACCTGCGGAATAGCTTTGAGTTCCTTGTCCCGGATCAGGCCGCGCACATCTTCATGGGTGAAGCTGGTGCATTTGCACATCGGCTTGTTGTCGCGCTCGCCCGCATAGTCATCGCCCATGCTGATCGCGAGCAGACTTTCGACGAGGCCGGTGCACGATCCGCAACTCGCCGATGCCTTGCAGCCGTTGCGTACCGCATCGAGGCTGTGCGCGCCGCCCGCGATGCAGGCCACAACCTTGCCCTTGGACACGCCGTTGCAGCCGCAAATTTCCGCATCATCGGAAAGCGCTGCAACGGCCGCATTAGGGTGTGCGGACGCGCCCCCTCCCGAGGCGAAGGCTTGGCCAAAAATCAGGGCATCGCGGATTTCGGATACGTCGTCCTGTTTTTTGAGCAGGTCGAAATACCAGTTGCCGTCGCTAGTGTCGCCATAGAGCACCGCGCCGATGACGCGATCCTGCTTGACCACGACGCGTTTGTAGACCCCGCGCGAGGCGTCGCGCATGACGATATCCTCGCACCCGTCGCCGCCGGAAAAGTCCCCTGCGGAAAATACGTCGATGCCCGACACCTTGAGCTTGGTGGAGGTCACGGAGCCGCGATAGGGATTCTCGTTGCCGAGCAGGCCATCCGCGAGCGAGCGGCACATGTCCCACAGTGGCGCGACCAGCCCATAGACATTGCCGTCATGTTCGACACATTCGCCCACCGCCATCACATCGACGTCGGATGTCACCATATGGTCATCGACCTGAATACCGCGTCCGACCGCAAGCCCTGCACCGCGCGCGAGGCCGGTGCTGGGGCGGATACCGACCGCCATCACGACAATGTCCGCCGGAATTTCGCGCCCATCCTTCAGGCGAACGCCTTCCACCTTGCCGTTGCCGACGATCTCGGCGGTGTCCGCACCGGTCAGGATCAGTTGACCACGCGATTCGAGTTCGTTTTTGAGCAACCATCCCGCCGCTTCATCAAGCTGGCGCTCCATCAGCGTTGGCATCAAATGAATGACGGTGACCTTCATGCCGCGTAGCGACAGGCCGTGCGCGGCCTCCAGCCCCAGCAGGCCACCGCCGATGACCACTGCGCTGCCCCCACTTTGCGCAGCCGTCAACATCTTGTCGACATCGTCCAGATCGCGGAAGGTCACGACCCCCGGAAAATCCTTGCCCGGCACCGGAATGATAAACGGATCCGATCCGGTCGCCAGCAACAGCTTGTCATAGCTAACCTGCTTGCCTGATCGTGCCGTCACCAGCCGCGATTCGCGGTCGATCGTCTCGACAGGGTCGCCGGAGATCAGTTCGATGCCGTTGTCATTATACCAGTCTTGGTCGTTGATGATGATGTCTTCGAACGCCTTTTCACCCGCCAATACCGGGGAAAGCATGATGCGGTTATAATTCACGCGCGGTTCAGCACCGAAAATGGTGATCGTGAAACGGTCGGGATCGCGCGCAAGAATTTCTTCGACCGCGCGGCATCCGGCCATGCCGTTACCGATCACCACGAGATGCTCGCGTGCGGTGGGGGTGGGGTTGGATGTTTGCATCTGCAACGAACTCCTGACGCATGAGAAGGGTGAATGGAGGCGGTAACCTCCAAACAGCTTCGTTGCTGTCAGACGAGTAGTGATGGGTTTGCGCAGCGAATCTCGCTGCAATGCCCTGCAACCTCTTTGCTGCGCTGCAACACCTGCTTATAGGCGGATGCGAAAGCTGTCAATAATGCTGCCAGGGGTTCGAAAGGATATTAAGACACCAACTCTTTATGCCATAGCCCACATAGATGGCGGATGCCGAGGATCAGTGCGAGTCCGGCAGCAACGATCAATGCGATTTCGGCCAGCCTCATCCGCTTCGAGCGATGATCGTGTGAGACTGTACGCTTGCCAGAGGTCATTTCGGCCACTTGCGTGGCGGGACATTCCGCAATCCAACTGTCACCATCCAACCCTTCATCGCTATGTGAGAAGGTACGTGCCAGCCTGAATTCCTGCCCGCAAGTTACTAGCATTACAGTTGCGATTTTGATTTAATGTGCGGGCGTCTAGCTGCGGCTTG
>JBDTLS010000030.1:0-17169 GCA_039934655.1 Sphingobium sp. | reverse complement strand
GGAAACCCGGGCAGATTTACAGTCTGCTGCCTTTAACCACTCGGCCACCTGTCCAGTCGCAATGCAGCCCGGTTGAGGCAAAAATCGACATTGGAGGGCGCTCAATGGCGAATGGAGGCTTGCCTGTCAATGCTTCCCGTGAAAAGAAGCGGCCCATGAAAAGAGGACATCGTACCGGAAAGCCCAAGGGCGGCTTCCCCCGTTTTTATGGGCGTCATGCCGTGATTGCGGCGCTTGCCAATCCCGACCGCGTTGTGCGCAAAATATGGGGCACGAGGGAGGCTTTGGCCGCGCTGGAGTTGCCCCCCATATTGCCCATCGTCTATGCCGATGTCGCCGATCTGGGCCGCATGGTGCCGGGCGATGCACCGCATCAGGGCATCGTGGCAGAGGTAGAGGCGCTCGACGATGTGTGGCTGGGCGATGTGCTCGACGAAGGGCGTGACGACCAGCGCAGTATCCTTGTGCTCGATCAGGTCACCGACCCCCATAATGTCGGTGCGATATTCCGATCGGCGGTGGCGTTCGATGCGCTGTGCATCGTGACGCAGGATCGCCACGCCCCGCCCGAATCCGGTGTGCTGGCCCGCGCGGCAAGCGGCGCGATCGAGCTGATGCCGTGGGTGCGGGTGGTCAACCTTTCCCGCGCGCTCGATGAGATTGCGGAAGCCGGATATTGGCGAATTGGTCTGGATGGCGAAGCAAGCGACACGCTGGACAAGGCGCTGGGCGAATCGCGCGTCGCGCTGGTACTCGGCGCCGAGGGCGATGGGCTGCGCCACAACAGCATGAACCATTGCGACATATTGGCGAAGCTGCCGATCAGCCCGCGCATGGAGAGCCTCAACGTCTCCAACGCGGCGGCGATTGCGCTTTATGCGGCGGCCAATCGATAAGCTCAAAGGTGGAGGGGGACATATGAAAATCGTTCGCATCGCGGCGGCGCTGCTGCTCACATTGGTCTTGACGGCGTGCTTTTATGGCCCCGGTGCGTTCACCTCTACGCTCGATCTCCGCCGAGACGGCACATTCGCTTTTACCTATAAGGGCGAGATTATTTTCCTTTCCCCGCCGGATATGATGGGGAAAATGAACAGTGCGCCGGGCGTGTGGAAAGACGATATGGCGTCTTGTTCCGGTGAAGGTGAAAATTCAGCAACCCGCCCCTGCACAGCGGCCGAAATCGCCAAACAGCGTAAGGATTGGGAGGCCGAGCGCGCTGCGGCTGCGGCGAAGAAACAACAAGAGGCCGCCGAATTCGGAGCAATGTTCGGCTACACCCCCGGCGATGACGCTGCTAACCGCAAACTCGCGGCCAACATGATGCGCTACGATGGCTGGAAATCGGTCGTTTACAAGGGCAACGGCATATTCGATGTGGATTATCAGCAAAGCGGACGTCTCGACCACGATTTTATTTTCCCGCTGCTCCCGACGCAGAACAACCTTGTCCTGCCGTTCGTCACCATCCGGGGTCAGGCAGGCAATATGGCGCGCATGACGGCGCCCGCATTTGTCAACAATCCGGGTCAAAGCATGATGGCTGGGATGGCGGCGATGAAAGGAAATGGCGCGGGCGGTGACGACATGGGGCTGCATAAGGCATCGGGCAGCTTCACCCTAACCACCGACGGCGACATCCGCACCAACAACACTGAAAACGGTCCCGCCGACATCTCGGGTGGCCGCAAGCTGGTGTGGCAAGTGGACGCGGACAGCAAAGCGGTGCCCGAAGCTCTTATAAATTTGAATTAGGTATTTAGTCCCAGACTGTGATGGTGTAGATTTGGCATCATCACAGCGCAGGGCTTTATGGGACAGATTCTACACGGCTGAGCCAAGGCCCCGCACACCGTACGAGGCGACAGCCTACAACTTCGCCAAGCAGCTCAAGGCTCTCCGGTTCAAAACCCCGTATGAGGCCATCGATGAACTCTGGAAGGCCAAGCCGGAAATCTTTAACGTCAAGCCAAACCATCAAATGCCGGGACTAATACCAAACTGCATGGATAAGAACTCATGCCGTCATTGCGAGCGCAGCGAAGCAATCCAGCTTTGGCGCGAGACTGGATTGCTTCGCTGCGCTCGCAATGACGAAGGGTATGAGTCAGCATCAATGCACCTTGGTATAAATACCTAGGGCGGGCTGCGATCCGATTGCATCAGCTCGACCGCTCTATCCTTTTGTTTTACCGCGTTTTCCGAGTCGTCAGGTAATTCCACCTGACTGGAAAACGCCCTAACCTCAAGGCCGCGAGCGTCGGCGGCTTTGCCCTGGCCGAGCGCCCCAAAGATAGCCTAGAATCGGCACGACATGGGGCCGCAGGTCTTGCGGAACGCCCTCGATCAGGTGCTCCTCGAACCTATCAATGACCGCGCGCGCGCTATGTCGCATCGCTTCACCCTCCGGCGAGAGGGACAGCCCCTGCGAACGCCCATCGACCTGCTGGCGAATCAACCAGCCCCGCGCCTCGTTACGGGCGATCAACGGAACCATGTTCGCGCGCTGGATGCCGAGCATACGGCCAGCGTCACTCTGCGTTAGGCCGGGATTGTGGCCGATCAGGATGAGCAGCGACGCATCGGCATGATTGATTTCTATTCCCGCCAAACGCTGGTTGAGTTCGGCCAGTACGGCCGTAGAGGCGCGGCGCAACAGATAGCCCGGAAGCAAGGCAAGCGGATCCTTCATACTTCTGCTTATTCAATGCTATTGCACATAGCAATGCAAATTGATATGAGGTATAACAATTAGACAGGAGAAGGATCAATGGAATTTCAGCGAATCAATCCGCTGACGGGCGAGGTGGCATCATCCGCCGTGGCGATGCGGGCGGCCGATATTCCGGTGGTTGTCGCGCGGGCCGCTGAGGCGTTTCCGGCCTGGGCAGCTATGGGCCCCAACGCCCGCCGGGCGGTGCTGATGAAAGCGGCAGTGGCACTCGAAGCCCGTGCCGATGCCTTTGTGGAAGCGATGATGGGTGAAATCGGCGCGACAAAGGGCTGGGCGATGTTCAACCTCGGACTTGCTGCGTCGATGGTGCGCGAAGCCGCCGCGCTGACCACGCAGATCGCGGGTGAGGTGATCCCTTCCGACAAGCCGGGTTGCCTTGCAATGGCGCTGAAGGAGCCCGTGGGCGTGATTCTGGGCATCGCACCGTGGAACGCACCGATCATCCTGGGCGTCCGCGCGATCGCGGTGCCGCTCGCCTGCGGCAATGCGGTGATCCTCAAAGCGTCCGAAAACTGCCCGCGCACGCATGAACTGATCATCGAAGCGTTCGCCGAGGCAGGTTTTCCCAAGGGCGTGGTTCAGGTCGTCACCAACGCGCCCGCAGACGCAGGCGAGGTGGTTGGCGCGCTGATCGACGCGCCGCAGGTCAAACGCATCAACTTCACCGGATCGACCGCCGTCGGCCGGATCATCGCGCGTCGCGCCGCCGATCATCTCAAACCCTGCCTGCTCGAACTGGGCGGCAAAGCGCCGCTGATTGTGCTCGAAGACGCCGACCTGGATGAGGCAGTGAAGGCCGCCGCGTTCGGCGCGTTCATGAATCAAGGCCAGATCTGCATGTCGACCGAACGAATCATCGTTGTCGATGCGGTTGCCGACGCCTTCGCCGAAAAATTCGCTGCCAAGGCCGCATCAATGGCGACCGGTGACCCGCGCGAGGGCACCACCCCGCTGGGCGCGGTTGTCGACCGCAAGACGGTGGACCATGTCAACAGCCTGATCGAAGATGCGCTCGCCAAGGGCGCGACCGTGCGCAGCGGCGGCACCGCGCAAACAGTGCTGATGCCCGCGACGGTGATCGACGGGGTCACGGAGGCAATGAACATCTACCGCGACGAAAGCTTTGGTCCGGTGGTCGCGATGATCCGCGCGAAAGACGAAGCGGACGCGATCCGCATCGCCAATGACAGCGATTATGGTCTGTCCGCCGCCGTTTTCACGCGCGACACCGCGCGCGGCCTGTCCGTCGCTCGCCAGATTCGGTCGGGCATCTGCCATATCAACGGTCCCACCGTGCATGATGAGGCGCAGATGCCTTTCGGCGGCGTCGGCGCATCGGGCTATGGCCGTTTTGGCGGCAGGCAAGGCATCGACAGCTTCACCGAAACCCGGTGGATCACCATCGAAACCCAACCCGGCCATTTCCCTATCTGACCGCGCTCATTGTAATTTCAGGAGTAATTCATGACCGAACGCACCGAAGAAGACACCGTCGCCTGTTCCGTTGAAGACGGCATCGCATGGGTGAAGTTCAACCGCCCCGAAAAGCGCAACTGCATGAGTCCCAAGCTCAACCGCCAGATGAGGCGTGTTATCGAGGATTTGGAGTTTCGCGACGATGTAAAGGTGCTGGTGCTGAGCGGCGAAGGCGAAGCCTGGTCGGCGGGTATGGACCTCAAGGAATATTTCCGCGAGACCGAGGCAAAGGGCCTGGGTGCGATCCGCAAAGCGCAGCGCGAAGCCTATAACTGGTGGGACAGGTTGCGCTGGTATGAAAAGCCGACGATCGCGATGGTGAACGGCTGGTGCTTTGGCGGCGGCTATGGCCCGCTGTTCGCCTGTGACATCGCCATCGCGGCACAAGAGGCGCAATTCGGCCTCTCCGAAATCAACTGGGGCATTTTGCCCGGCGGCGGCGCATCCAAGGTGGTCGCCGACCTGATGCCGCTTCGCAAGGCGGTGTATCATGCGATGATGGGCGAGAACCTGTCCGGCACACAAGCTGCCGAGCAGGGTCTGGTGACAGAGGCGGTTCCGGCAGCGCAGCTCAAGGACCGGGTGCTCGAAATCGCAAATGCCTTGAAGAAGAAGGACAGCCATGCACTGCGCGCTACCAAATGGGCAGTGCGTCGGATGACCGAGATGACCTATGACAATGCCGAGGATTATCTGATCCGCGCGCAGGAGGCACTGCACAATTTCGGTGGCGTGGAAGCGCGCAAGGAAGCGACGCGCCAGTTCCTCGACGAGAAGTCGTTCAAACCGGGTCTCGGCACCTTCGACACCAGCAAAATCCAGCGCTGAGCCGGGTCGCGGCTGTCATGGAGCGGGCACACAAGATTGCCCGCCCATGACATTCCGCTAGCCGCAGAATAAACGCCCAGCTCCTTTTGCGGCATCCGATCCGCAACGAAAGACGAAGCCGACGATCATGACCGACGCGACGAAAGCCCTACCGCAAAAATCCTTCGACCGCCTGCTCCGCCCCCGGTCGGTCGCGATCGTCGGCGCATCGGCTACGCCCGGCGCGCTGGGTTCCACCGTGCTCGCCAATCTGGAACGACAGGGCTTTGCCGGAGACATCCACCTCATCAACCCCAAACGGCCGATGATCGGTGCGCGACAGGCGCTGGGCAGTATCGAGGATCTGCCGCTCGGCGTCGATGCCGCCGTGCTCGCCATTCCGCGCGCTGCCGTACTCGACAGCATCAAGGCGCTGGCCGCACGCGGGGTGGGATCGGCGATCATCTTTTCCGCGGGCTTTGCAGAGGGCGGCGAGGAAGGCCTGGCCGAACAACGCGAGATCGCGCACATCGCGGACGCGCACGGGATGGTGATAGAGGGGCCGAACTGCCTTGGCCTCGTCAACTATATCGACATGATCCCGCTGACCTTCGTCGAAACGCCCTCCGCCGCGCTCGGCGATCGCGCGGGGTTGGGCATCGTGTCACAAAGCGGCGCGATGGCAGCCGTGCTCGCCGGAACCTTGTTTTCCCGCGACATCGGCATTTCCTATTCGATTTCAACTGGCAATGAGGCCGCGAGCGGTGTCGAGGATTATGTCGATTATCTGATCGACGATGATCGCACCCGCATCATCACGATGATCGTCGAGCAGTTCCGCCAGCCGCAACGCTTTTTGGCGCTGGCCGAGCGGGCGCGGGCGGCGGGCAAGCCGATCGTACTGCTTCACCCCGGCAAGAGCAGTGCTGCGCGCGAATCCGCCGCTACCCATACCGGCGCAATGGCGGGCGATTACGCGCTGATGCGGGTGAAGGTGGAGCGCGCGGGTGTGCTGGTCGCCGACACTCTTGAGGAACTGGGCGATATCGCCACGATCATCGCGACGACCGGCGCCGTGCCCTCCGGCGGAGCGGCGGTGCTGACAGAGTCGGGCGCGTTCAAGGCGCTGACGCTCGACCTGTGCGAAGAAGTGGGCCTGCCGCTGCCGGTGATCGGCGACGACAACGCACCCGCGCTGCGGGCCGCGATGCCGATTTTCGTGCCGGTGTCCAATCCGGTGGACCTTACCGCGCAGGCGCTAGTTGATCCCGACCTCTATCGTCGGGCGCTCTCCGCGCTGCTCGATGATGATCGCTTCGGCAGCGTCGTCTTCGCGATCATCCAGACCGACAAGGCGACCTGCGAAATCAAATTTCCGCCGATTATCGAGGCGATCCGCGCGCTGAAGCCCGGAAAGCCGGTGATCTTCGCGGGGATGGATGACGGTGCGCCGGTGCCGGCCGAATATATCGCGACGCTGCGTTCACTCAAAGTCCCTTATTTCCCGACGCCCGACCGCGTGTTCCGCGCAATGGCGCAGCTTAACCGGTTCGCGGCGCGCAACCATGACGTCGCCACGCCCGCCGAGGTGGCGGTGACGTTGCCCGGTATAGGGCGAGTAGTGCCGGAATATCGCGCAAAGGCGCTGCTCGCCCCGGCGGGCGTTCCCTTTCCCGCCTCGAAGCTGGCGCACACCGTTGCGGAAGCACAGGCTATTGCTGCCGACCTTGGCTATCCGGTCGTGCTCAAGGCGCAGTCGCCTGACCTCTCGCACAAGAGCGATGCGGGCGGCGTGGCGGTCGGCATCAGCGACGCCAACGCGCTCGCGACGCGCTGGGCCAAGATGGAGGTGGATGTCTCCGCCCACAGCCCCGGCCTCGTGCTCGACGGCATATTGGTCGAAGCAATGGGCGCGCGCGGGCTGGAGCTTATCATCGGTGCAAAGAACGATCCGGAATGGGGCGCGATCATCCTCGCGGGCTTTGGCGGTGTGCAGGCGGAAATCCTGAAGGACGTGCGCTTGCTGCCGACCGATCTGACGCGCGAAGCGATCATCGCAGAGCTTCATGCGCTCAAGAGCGGCGCGCTCCTCACGGGCTTTCGCGGTTCGCCGCCGCTGGATGTCGGCGCGGTGGCGGACATCGTGCTGGCGCTCGGCGCGGTGCTGAAAGCGGCCCCTGCGATCCGCGAGATCGATCTCAATCCCGTCGTCGTCTATCCCGAAGGCGAAGGCGCGGTGGCGCTTGATGCGCTGATGCTGGTGGACTGAACAAAACCCGTTCAGTCCACAGCGCGTTCCCGCAGCATGAGCAATGCGCCCGCCGCGATGAGCGAGCCGGACCCCAGTATCGCCGCCACTGTCTGCAATCCGAAGCCATTCGCGAACAGATAGCCCGCCAGCACAGGTGCGAGCGCCGATCCGCCGCGCCCCACACCGATCGCAAAGCCTGTGCCGGTCGCGCGCACATGGGTCGGGAACAGACGAGCGAACAGCGAATAAAGACCTACCACACCGCTGTTGGTAAAGAAGCCGGTCGCCGCGACCATCATCGAGAGCGTGCGGAGATCATGCGCGCCAGAACCGAACCAGAAGATCATACCGGTTGAGATAATCAGCGCCGCGATGGTCAGCGGTTTCAGTCCGAAACGGATCGCCAGCATCCCGAAAATCGCACCGCCGGTCGCGCCGCCGACATTGGCCCACGTCAGCACGCCCGCCGCAGCCCTCGGCTCGAAACCCATATCGACGACGATCTTCGGCACCCATTTCAGGATGAAGTAAAAGCTGGTGATATGCGCGAAATAGGCAAGGGTGATGAGCAGCGTCGTCGCGATCAGCGCGGGCCGGAATATATCGCCGATTGACGGGCGCGGAGCACCGGCCGCTTCCGGCGAAAGCGCGGCGACGGCAGCATGACCAAAGCGCACCAGCGTCTTGTTTATCCGCTCAAGCGCCCCCGCCGGACGGCGGCGATCGAGAAACGCGGGGGTTTCAGGCACGCAGAACCAGACCAGCGGGATGAACACCGCCGTCGTCCACGCGCCAAAGGAGAATATGTCGCGCCAGTTTCCGCTGACGAGAAGGTGCTGCACGGCGATGCCGCCAAGCACGCCGCCGATCGGGTAGCCGATCACCATCAGCGCCATCGCGACGCTGCGATAGCGGTTGTTGGAAAATTCGGCGGCGGCAGCATTGATCGCGGCCAGCATCCCGCCGATGCCAAGGCCGGTGAGCAAGCGCCAGACAAGCAGCTCCTCGACATTATGGGCTGCCCCGGCAAAGTGCATTCCTATCGTCATCGCGCACAGGCAGGCGAGGATTGTCGGCCGCCGTCCCATCTTATCCGCGACGCCGCCAAGCATCACGGAGCCGACCGCCATGCCGAGCAGCTCCATCGACAGAACCCAGCCCAGCACGCCTTGCCCCAGGCCCCATTCAGCGGCGATACCCGGAGACGCGAAGCTGATCGACAAGACGTCGAACCCATCGAGACCATTGAGCCCGACGGTGATCGCCACCGCCAGCCACTGCCAGACATGCATCGGACCATTTTCGATTGCCGATTTCGGATTGGCCGTGGTCATCGCATGTTCCCCCGATATGATCTTATCTTACGATCAGTTTATGATGATGGAGGCACCGACCCGCAAACGCGCCGATGCCTCCCTCTTTACCTCACAGCATTAAGGAGCATGGATCAGAAATCCATACCGAACCGCAGACCATATTCGCGTGGCGCACCGTAGAACTCGTTGATTCCGAACTGCCCCGAAATATATTTCCGGTTGGTGAGGTTGGTGCCAAAGGCCTCAAGCTTCAGGCCGCTTTGCGTCCTCAGGGTGACCATGCCCGACAGGAGCCTCCGCGAGCGCAACAAGTCGGTCGCCGGTGAATAGGCTAGCGAGGTGAACTGCGACCCGAGATAGGACCAGTTGAGGCGCGGCGTCAGCGTGGTTCCACCGCCCAGCTCGAAGCGATAATCGGCACCAAGGCTCCATGTCCATTTCGGCGCGTAAAGGTTCGGACCGCCGCCACCTGGTTTCGAGGTGTAGTTGAAGCAGACCGGCGGATTGGACGGCACGCTGGGTGCGCATTGCGGACCCAGGCTGCCCGCGCCGAGCAAACGATCATCCACGAAAATGACCGATGCGAGCTTGGAATGCACATAGGCGACATTGCCATCGAAGCCGAAACCGCCGAACCGGCCCTGCACCTGCGCTTCCGCTCCCTTGATCTTCACCGAAGAAAGATTTTGCACCCCGGCAAAGCCCGTACTGGGTTCGATCACGTTGAACTGGAAGTTCGCATATTGATTGTAGAAAGCGTTGATCTGCGTGCGGATCTTGCCGCCGAGCAAGGTCGATTTCCATCCCGCCTCATAGCTCATCACTTTTTCTTTATCGAACTCCGACACGACGGAATTGAAGCCGCCCGGTTTATAACCGCGCGCCGCCAGTGCGTAGAGCAGATTGACGGAATCGACTTTCCAGTTGAGCGCGACCTTGCCGGTAACCAGCGAGTCCTTATGACTGCCGGTGAGGTCGGCAACAACCAGACCGTCGGTGGGGAAACCAGGGATTCCCCGCCCGATGAGGACCGCACCCGTCCCCGTCGCCTTGTAGGTCGAATAGCGAGCGCCGGTCTGAAGCTCCAGCCCTTGTGTCAGCTCATAATTGCCTTGGGCAAAGAAGCCGGTGGTGGTCCGCTGGTTGATCGGCAGGATGTCGGTCGGGAAACCGCCTTGATCTTGCAGGATACGCACGGTGATATCATTGCGCTGGAAATAGCCGCCGAGGATCCAGTCGAACGGACCATCGGTGGGCGAGATGATGTTGATTTCCTCCGTATAGACCTTTTCGCCCGCGAAATAATCTTCGGATACGCCGCCCGGCGCCTGCGAGGCATCGAGGTCGTTCAGATTTTTGATCCGCTTGCTCTGATATCCGGTGAGCGAGCGCAGGGTGATGCCGTTCGCCAGCTCCTGACGCAGCTCCAGGCTTGCCTGAAACGCGAGATCGCGGTTCGCCACCTTCGTGTCGAAACTCAGCGTGCGGATATCGCCGACGCGGTAATTGGCATAGGCCGTGCCGAGAATAGGTCGATAGGGATAGCCGCCGCCATCACGATCATTGAGCGAGAACTTGGCGAGCGCCTGGAAGCTGCCCGGCCTCCACAACAGGCTCACGCGTCCCCCGCCTTCCCGCAGGCGACCGGCGTCATTCCGGACCGGTCCGACATCATGAAAATAGCTGTCACGGTGGCGGTAGAAACCGGCCACCCGCATACCAAAATCGCTCGAAATCGGAATGTTGACGGCGGCTTCCGACCCCACATAGTCGTAGTTGCCGGCGGTCACTTCAAAATATCCGCCGAGGCCGGAATTAAGATTCGGATTGGCGCTGTTGATGAAGATCGCGCCGCCGGTAGAGTTGCTGCCGACGAGAGTGCCCTGCGGCCCGCGCAGCACTTCTATGCTCGCCAGATCGTAGAAGCTGTTGGCCTGCACGATCGGCGGCTGGAAAATGCCATCGACATAGTTGGCAACACCCGCCGTCACATTGGGCGAGTTGCTGGCGAGACCAATGCCGCGAATATTAACTGCCTGGATGATGCCCCCGTCGGTGACCGAGAGCGCGGGGCTTGCAGCTTGCAGATCGGCAATCGACACGATCGATTTGGCAGCAAGCGCCGCAGAATCGAACGCGGTCGCGGAAACAGCGACGTCCTGCAGCTTTTCCGTGCGGCGCTGCGCGGTCACGACAATGTCGGGTAGGCCGGTTTCTTCGGCCGCCGCGCGATCAGCAGCCTCCGGTGTCGCCGCTTGCTGCTGGGCAAACGCCGGGGTCGTAAACAGAACCGCGAGTGCGGCTCCTCCAAGCATCATGGTCTTCATTTAAGCCTCCCTTTTTATGTGTGTTTAAATCAATGCGGCGTCCATGCCGAAGCGGCCGCCATGAACGCATTGGTCTCGTCGCTCGAGGTTTCGTCGGTCGGCGGGAAATAGCTGAGCTTGACGACAACGGTGTGTGTCGCAGGATCGACATAGACATATTGCCCCTGCAACCCCAGCGCCGAGAAGGCATCCGAATTGGCGAAAGTCCACCACTGGAAGCCATAGCCGCCAAACGGGGTATCCTCGGTTCCGGTGGGTGCGGTCGCCATCTTGACCCAGTCTGCACTAACGACGCGGCGCCCTTCGACGACGCCGCCATCGAGGATCATCTGACCGAAGCGGGCCCAATCGCGCAATGTGGCGTTGAACCCTGCCCCGCTGAACTCCCGGCCGACGCCGGGCGGACCATCCATGATATAGAAGCCATCCGCCTCCGCGCCGATCGGCTCCCATAATTTGCGCGCGGTATAGGCCGCCACGCTGCCGTTGCTGACCCGTTCGATCAACCAGCCCAGAACGGCGGTGTCGAGCGTCTTGTACGCGAATACCTCACCGGGCTTATGTGCGCGCTTGATCGTGCGGGCAGCGTCGGTAAAGCGGGCGACGTTCTTCACAAGCGCGGCGATATGATTGCGCGCGGCAATGCCCGGATTGGCGAAATCATAGCGCTCCTCATAATCTACGCCGGACCGCATCTGAAGAATCTGTCGGATCGTCACGCCATCATAGCCGCCGCCCTTGAGTTCGGGCAAGTAGCGGGTAATGGGATCGTCCAGCGACTTGATGAGGCCATCGGCAAGCGCCGCGCCGACCAGAGTCGAAGTAACCGACTTGGTCATCGACCAACCCATGAAGTGCGTGCGCTCGTCGCTGCCGTTGCGATAGATTTCCGTGACGATCTTGCCGTCCTTCAAAACGAGC
Organism: Sphingobium sp.; assembly: GCA_039934655.1. Taxonomy (GTDB): domain Bacteria; phylum Pseudomonadota; class Alphaproteobacteria; order Sphingomonadales; family Sphingomonadaceae; genus Sphingobium. The sequence goes on along the minus strand of JBDTLS010000030.1, from coordinate 5,337 downwards.
AAGGCGTTGGTGTAAGTCCGTTCCAGAAAATCCGCCGCAGCGTATGTCTTGCCACCGAACTTATAGGAAAAATCCATATCATGATCGGCGCGCGGCAGCTTCCGCGCGGCGCCGGAATGCGCGACCGTTCGGGTCGTGAACAACTGGTCCATATTGCGGAAGGTCAGCGCGTTCACATCCTGATCCAGCATATGCCAACGCACGACCTGCGTGGCGACTGGCACATCCGAAGCCGGGCCACCCTGTAGCTCCTTCGGCAATTGCTGCTGTGCGCCGAGCGGTGCAGCCGTAGAAAGGAATGCGAGCGCGGCAGCACCGAACAGAAGACCAAGGCTATGTCGCATGTGAATATCTTCCCTTTAAGTTAACGATTTGGGATATGTTAGATCGGAAGGCGTGCTGCCGCGCATCTCCCATTTAGGGTATCGCGTTCGCCAAAATGGGCGTTCGTTTCGGGTCTGGTTTGCGATACGACAGAACGCATCATCCGGCCGACCAGCGAACTCTGCCTGTGGGTCGCGGTCTTTGCGAGGGCTTGCTTGAGCTGGACACGGGCAGTACCGAGCGAAATCCCCCTGCCCGACGCGAAATGATCCAGCCCGCTGCCCGAAACCAGCGCGGCGACAAGACGCGATTCGGCAGGAGAAAGGCCGGAGAGTGCAGAAATTTCCGCCTCGTCCAGCATCAGCGCGTTGTCCGGCTCCGCAAGAAACAGGGCGGTCATGCCCGGACCGCTATCCCAGCCGTTTCCCGGCCGGGGGCTCATTCGTACTGCGCGCACCTCGACGGGGTTCTCATCGTCCTGCCCCACGACGAGAAGGCCGCCGTGATAGTTCTCCGGGTCGTGAATAAGTTGCTCCATGCGCTGCTGGTCCCTGCGACGCCCCGCGCAGAGGCGGTCCGACCGTAGGGCGAGATGCGCGGAGCGATCAAGAATGCGCGCGGCCGCGCTGTTGCGCCAGCTCACGGCGAGGGTGGAATCCACCACAACCACGCCGATCCGCACATGCTCCAGAACCTGCTCCAGAACGGGCCGGTTGAATCGTGCGCTCTGCTCGCTCAACCGAACGAGCCTGTCGAGATGCGGTTCGAGCGCCGCAAGGAATTCGGCCTCCCGCGTCAAGCCATTCGTGTCTTCGTTCCGGCTATGCAATATACACGTAATATGGCGGCCCTCCGTCATTGGTATGACGAGCCACATCGCTGGACCCATGCCGCATTTGTCGAGGCGCGTGCGAAAATCCGCCAGCTCACTTGAGTTATGCGGAAAGGAATCCAGGTCGGAAAGCAGCGCGCCGCCATGCGGCGAAAAGCGTCTGGCTTTCAACCCCAGCCGGGGGTTGGCTCCATTGTTGACCAACCTGTCATGCCGGGACGCCTCACGGAAAGATCGGCTATCGCGGAAGCACCAATGTTCGTTGAAGTTCGCCGCATCGTCGGCCATAACCTGAACCGCCGCACTGCTTAACTGCAATTCGCTGCACACGGCATCGAGAACCACAGACCAGCGGCCTTCATCCTCCAATGTCGCATAAAGATCGGGGAGAATGCGCGACATCAGATCAGAGGCGGTGCCGATCATGCCCGCACGCCCGGCAATCCAAAGACGGCATGTCGCACCATCGCTGCGTACATTCGATGGGGAATTGCACTGGCCATGTCTTACCCCTTCTCAGTTCCGGAGGCAGACCATCTGCGCGATCTCGCTGTACCCGGTATTAATTGCTATGATGTATAGCAAAATTTATCGGGTGAAGCCAGCCAATTTGACGTTTTGTTTTTCGAGGAGGCGCATTGCAATTGCCGGAAGCCGCGCCCGCGCCGATCAACCGCCGACCTTTACAGGGGCAGGCCCACATAATTTTCAGCAATCGCCGTCTGCATCGCCTGCGAACTCGCGAGATAGTCGAGTTCCGCCACCTGCATACGATGTTCGAAGGCGCCGTCCTCGGGAAAACTGTGCATCAGCTTGGTCAGCACCCAACTGAACCGCTCCGCCTTCCAGATACGGGCGAGCGCCTTGGCCTGATATCCGTTCAGCCCGTCCTCGTCGCCATCGCGGAACAGGGTGATCAGCGCCCGCGAAAGATAGGCGACATCCGAGGCGGCGAGGTTCAGACCCTTCGCGCCAGTCGGCGGCACGATATGCGCGGCGTCACCGGCCAGGAACAGCCGCCCGTGCCGCATCGTCTCGCACACATAAGAGCGTAGCGGCGCAATCGACATTTCGAGGGCAGGGCCGCGCCGCACGCCATGATCGCTGATCGGATCGAAGCGCGCCTCAAGCTCGTCCCACAACCGGTCCTCGCTCCAATCCTCGAGACGATCGGTGAGCGGCACCTGAATATAATAGCGGCTGCGGGTGCGGGATCGCATCGATGCCAGCGAGAAACCCCGGTCAGTGTTCGCATAGATAAGTTCGGGGTGGCACGGCGGCACATCGGCAAGGATGCCGAGCCAACCGAAGGGATATTCCCACTCATATTCGCGCAGCGCTGTCGCCGGAATCGCCTTGCGCGAAGGCCCGTGAAATCCGTCGCACCCGGCGATGAATGTGGCGTCGATCCGATGCGACGCGCCATCCTTTTGATAGCTGAGCGAGGGCGCATCGCTTTCCAGATCGCGCAGCGTCACGTCGCCTGCCTCATAGATGATTGTCAGGTCGCGATCGGCCGCGGCATCCATGAGGTCGCGCGTCAGCTCGGTCTGGCCGTAGACCGTAACGTGCCTGCCGGTGAGCGCGGTGATATCGATGCGGATCAGGCGGTCGGTGGTAGCGAGGTTGAATCCTTCCTCGACCAGCCCCTCCTCGTTCATGCGCCGGTCGATGCCCAGCCGCGTCATAAGATCGGTCGTCACCGTTTCCAGTACGCCCGCGCGGATGCGGCCGAGAATATAATCGCGCGACTGGCGCTCGACGATGACGCAGGCCACCCCTGCCTGACGCAGGAGATGGCCGAGCAGCAGGCCGGAAGGCCCCGCCCCGATGATGGCAACCTGGGTTTTCATTTCGGTTCCTTTCACCGCGTGCACAGAGCCTGGCGCTATCGGGTCAGCGCGCGGCCTCAAGCTGCTGTTCGAGCGCGCCGAGCACCCGGTAGCAAGGCATCACCTGCGCTACGCTGGCGTTGGGTTCGCGGCCTTCACGGATCGCGGCGATGAATTCGCGGTCCTGCAACTCGATGCCGTTCATCGACACATCGACCTTGCTGACATCGACCGACTCTTCCTTGCCGTTCACCAGATCGTCGTAGCGCGCGAGCCAGGTGCCGGTGTCACCGATATAGCGGAAGAAGGTGCCGAGCGGCCCGTCATTGTTGAACGACAGCGACAGGGTACAGATCGCACCGCTTTCCGCCTTGAGCTGAATCGACATATCCATCGCGATGCCGAGTTCGGGGTGAGGAGGCCCCTCGATCGCATTGGCCGCAATGATCGGCCCGGCCTGATAGGCGAACAGATCAACGGTATGTGCGGCATGATGCCAGAGCAGATGGTCAGTCCACGACCGCGGCTCACCCTTCGCGTTGATATTCTTGCGGCGGAAGAAATAGGTCTGGACATCCATCTGCTGGAGATTGAGTTCGCCAGCCGTAATCTTCTGATGGATATACTGGTGGCTCGGGTTGAACCGGCGGGTGTGCCCCACCATCGCGACCAGCCCGGTTTCCTGATTCTTTTTCAGCACCGCTTCTCCATCGGCGAGACTGTCACACAGCGGGATTTCGACTTGCACATGCTTGCCCGCATCGAGGCACGCGAGCGCCTGGGCGGCGTGCATCTGCGTAGGCGTGCAGAGGATCACCGCATCCACATCATCCCTGCCCAGTGTTTCGGCGAGGTCGGTGGTAGCATGGCCAATGCCGTATTTCTCCGCCACTTTTTGGGTCGGCTCCAGTTCGCGGCCGATCAGCGAAGTGACGGTCACACCATCGATATTTCTGAGGCCATCGAGATGTTTTTCACCGAAGGCGCCTGCGCCGGCGAGTGCGATTTTCATGAGGTTACGCTCCGATCTTTTCGAATGTCATTCCGCCGCGATGGCATGGCCGCTGCCGGTCATATCCAGCCCTTCACCATTGTCGGGACGCAGCACGACATGGCCGATCGCCGTATTGCTGCAAGGTACGTGATAATGGCGATGAAGCAGGGCCGTCCGCGTGCCGAGCGCACCCCGCATGATCAGCCACATCACCATTTCAATGCCTTCGCTGCCAGTTTCGCGCAGATATTCGATATGCGGGATATGGCGCAGACGATCGCTGTCGCCGACAAGGCCATCGAGGAATCTATTATCCCATTCCCGGTTGATGAGGCCGGCGCGCGGGCCTTGCAACTGGTGGCTCATGCCGCCGGTGCCCCAAACCTGGACATTAAGATCCTCGGGGAAACTTTCCACCGCCTTGCGAATCGCCTCGCCCAGCGACCAGCAACGATTGCCCGACGGCGGCGGGTAGGTAACGACATTGACGGCGAGCGGCACGACCTTGCACGGCCATGCATCGGGCTTGCCGAACATCATGCTGAGCGGCACGGTCAGGCCGTGATCGACATCCATCTCGCTGATGATCGTCATGTCGAATTCGTCAAGGATCAGGCTCTGCGCGATATGCCAGGCGAGATCGGGGTGCCCCTCGACATCGGGCACGGGGCGCGGCCCCCAACCTTCGTCGGCGGACTTATAACGCTCGCCGCAACCGATTGCGAAGGTCGGGATGATCTTCATGTCAAAGGCCGAGGCATGATCATTATAGACCAAAATCACGACATCGGGCTTCTCCGCCTTCTCCCACGCGCGGGTCCAGTCATAGCCTGCAAAGATGGGGCCGAAATACGCGTCGCGGTCCTTACCCTGATCGGTCGCCACGCCGAGCAGCGGCACATGGCTCGATCCAACCCCGGCTGTAATTCTGGCCATATCAGCGGCCTCCTTTATGTTTGTCGCCGTTCGCGACCGATGCGGCGGCATTGGCCTTGATCGATCGCGCTCCATCGGGCGAGCGCCCGCCCGCAACCATCATCGCCTGATATTCGGGGAAGTTCATATCGGTCATCGTGCTGACCGCCTGGGCGAAGGGGATGCCGTCGGTCGAAAACAGCTTGGAGAGGAAATAGACATTGCCGCCGAGGTCCAGGCAGGCGTTATAGTCACGGGCCAGCAGCGCCTGTTTCTGTTCCTCGCTAAGCGGCCATTCGTCGAGATAAGCGCGCTCGTCGGCCTTGAAGCGTTCGCGATTTTCCGCCTTCATCAAGCTCATCGCGAACTGGTTCATCTGATAGCCCTGCCGCGCGCGCTTGGCAGTGAACACGCGCGTACCGGGAATATCCTCTAATTCG
>JBDTLS010000029.1:0-17322 GCA_039934655.1 Sphingobium sp. | reverse complement strand
CATCAAATGGCCCAATGACATCATGGCAGGGCCGGCGAAGCTGTGTGGAGTGCTGCTCGAACGCACGGGCGATGCGATCGTTATCGGCGTGGGCGTAAACATCACCCACCACCCGGTGCTGGCCGACCGCGCGACGACTTGCCTGCGGGCGCTGGGGGTGGCGGACTGCGATGCGGGTCAGTTGGTGCAAGACATTGCCCGCAGCATGGCGCGCTATGTGGAGATTTGGCGCAACGTTGGTTTACTGGCGATCCGCAATCACTGGCTGGAGCGCGCGCATCCGTTCGGTACGCCGCTCCGCGCCAATCTGCCGGATGGAGAGATACTGTCGGGTACATTTGAAACGTTGGATAGCGATGGAGCGCTCAACCTGCGCTTGGCGAACGGTACGATTAATGCCATTCATGCGGGCGATATATTCCTGCTGTAATGTTCATTCGGCGGGTTGGAGCGTTTTCTAGTCAGGTGGAATAACCGGGTGACTCGGAAAACGCGTTAAAACAAGAAGATAGAGTGGGTGAGCCGATGCAATCGGATCGCAAGCCGCTCTAGATGATACTGGGGATAGCAGATGCTTCTGGCGATTGATGCCGGTAACACAAATGTCGTTTTTGCGTTGGTTGACGGAACGGAGATCAAGGCGCGCTGGCGCATCGCGACCGATGCGCGGCGCACGGCGGATGAATATGCGGTGTGGCTCAATCAATTGTTGCAGCTCAATGGCTTTACGATGGCGGACGTGGGTGCGGTCATCATTGCAACGGTGGTGCCGCGCGCTCTGCATAACCTGACGGTGCTCTCCAGCAAATATTTCAAGGTCGACCCGCTGATCGCCGGGCAGGGCGACGCGGCATGGGATATCGAACTGGATGTTGAGGAGCCGGCTTCGGTCGGCGCGGATCGGGTGGTGAACGCCATCGCGGCCCATGCGTTGTTGCCCGGTGACCTGATCGTCATCGATTTCGGCACGGCCACGACATTTGATGTGGTGGATTACACCGGAGCGTATAAAGGGGGCATTATCGCGCCGGGTATTAATCTTTCGCTCGACGCGCTGGTGGCGGCGGCGGCAAAGCTGCCACGCATCGCCATCGAAGGGCCGCAGGACAGCTCGGTAATTGGACGAACGACCGAAAGCCAGATGCACATCGGTGTGTTCTGGGGCTATGTCGCAATGATGGAAGGGCTGGTTGCACGGATGCGGTCCCAGATCGGGCGGCCAACAAAGATACTCTCGACAGGCGGGCTCGCCGTTCTGTTCGATCACCATAGCGACATATTCGATATGATCGCGCCGGACCTGACCATTCAGGGGCTGGCCATGATATATAACCGGAGTTTGAATAGCTGATGACACCCAAAGATGAGCTGATTTTCCTGGCCCTGGGCGGGTCGGGCGAAATCGGCATGAATGTGAACCTCTATGGCTGTCGCGGCAAATGGGTGATGGTGGATCTGGGACTGACCTTCGCCGATCCTCAGTATCCGGGGATCGAGCTGGTTCTGCCCGACCTCGCGTTTATCGAGGAACGGCGCGACGACCTGCTCGGCATCGTGCTGACTCATGGGCACGAGGACCATATCGGCGCCATTCCTTATCTCGCGGCCGATCTCGATGTGCCACTCTATGCGACGCCCTTTACCGCGGCGCTGATCCGGCAAAAGCTGGAGGAAGAAGGGCTGGCCAATCAGGTGCGGCTGCATGTCATCCCCAATGAGGGCAGCCTGAACCTCGATCCCTTCACTTTCCGCTATGTCCCGCTCGCCCATTCGATACCGGAGGGTAACGCTCTCGTCATCGGTACGCCGTTTGGAACGATATTCCATACCGGCGACTGGAAGCTGGATGACAAGCCGTTGCTCGGTGTTCCGGCAACGGCGGCGCAGTTGTCCGCGATTGGTGATGAAGGAGTGCTGGCGCTGGTGTGTGACAGCACCAATGTATTCAACGACAAGGCCAGCGGTTCGGAAGGCGATGTCCGTGATGGATTGATGGAGGTTATTAAGGGCGCGACGGGCCGCGTGGTCGTCACCAGCTTCGCCTCCAACGCTGCGCGGGTGCAGACGCTGGGCGAAGTGGCGCAGGCATCGGGTCGCGCATTGTGTATCGCGGGGCGCTCGCTCGACCGGATTATCTCGACCGCGAAGGCGAGCGGCTATCTCAAGCATTTCCCGCCGCTGGTCGATTGGGACACGGCGATGGATATGCCGGGCAGCAAGGTGATGATTATCGCTACCGGTGGTCAGGGGGAGGCGCGCGCGGCGCTGGCCCGCATCGCGTTTGACAGCCACCCGATCAAACTCGGTAAGGGTGACCTCGTCGTGTTTTCGTCCAAGCAGATTCCGGGCAATGAAATCGCCATCGGCCGGGTGCAAAATGCGCTCGCTACCAAGGGTGTGGAGATGGTCACCGACCGGCAGGCCTATGTGCATGTTTCCGGCCATCCGGGGCGGCCTGAACTGACGGCGATGTATGATTGGATCAGGCCAGAAATATTGCTGCCGGTGCATGGCGAGATGCGTCATATGGCGGAGCAGGCGCGGCTCGGCCTCGCGCATGGCGTTCCCCATGCGGTGGTGCAAAGCAACGGCGATGTCGTGCGCCTTGCGCCCGGCAAAGCAGCTATCATTGGACGGGAGCGGGTCGGGCGGCTGGTGCTCGACGGCGATGTTATATTACCCGCCGACGGCAATACCATCAATGAGCGCCGGAAAGTCGGCCTGCATGGGCAGATCAGCGTCGCGGTTGCGCGCGATGCCAAAGGACGCCTGGCGGGCGAACCGCAATTGCGGTTGCAGGGGGTTCCGCTCGAAGAAGATCGCGATGCCTTCCTTAGCGAGGCGGCCGATGAGGCAGGCGCGGCAGTATCGGCAAACGGAAGCAGCGATGTCGAAGCACTGCGAGAACGGGTGCGCCTTGCGGTACGGCGCGTCGCAACCCGCTGGACCGGCAAGAAGCCGATCGTTGATGTGCTGATATTGAGCGTGTAGAGGCAAGAGGGAGAGAACGATGAACAGCTTTGCCATCTTTGCAATTTATCTGTTGTTCTGGGTGATAAGCGCATTCATTCTGCTGCCGATTGGCATACGAACGCCTAACGAAACGGGCGAAAAACTCGTTCCGGGGCAGGCGGAAAGTGCCCCCAGCAATTTTCGCCCGCGCCGCGTTATTATCGGCGCGACGCTGGCGTCATTGGTGCTGTTCGGCCTGTATTACGCGAGCTATGTAAATGACTGGATAAGTCAGGATACTTTGATCCATTGGTCCATTCCAAGCTAATGCGTATGGCGGTTCTGGCTCATAAAGACAGCATCGCAAGCCTGGAGCGTTTTCCAGTCAGGTGGAATCACCTGACTGGAAAACGCGGTAAGGCAATAGGATAGAGCAGTCGAGCCGATGCAATCGGATCGCAAACCGCTCGAATTATCACTGCCCCAGCTTGACGACATTGGCGCGGCGTGGCTGCACGACGGCTTCATCGTACATGGTCGCCATCGGGCCATCATTCACCGCGACGGTTGCCTGATTGGTGAAGCCGTTGAACCCGGTCCGCATCGCGCAGCCATAGGCGCCGAGCATACCGATTTCGATATAATCACCGACATCGACGTCAGCAGGCAGCATGAACGGGCCAACCATATGGTCCATATCGTCGCAGGTCGGGCCATAGAAGCTGAACCCGGTCAGCTCCGCCTTGCTGGGTGTGTCGCGTAACAATTCCACCGGGAAGCGCCAGCCGATATGCGCCGCATCGAACAACGCGCCATAAGCGCCATCATTGATATACAGCTCATCGCCGCGACGGCGCTCGACCCGCACAATCAGCGAGCTATACTCCGCCGCCAGTGCGCGGCCCGGTTCGCACCATAATTCGGACGAGTAGCTGACCGGCAGGCTTTCGGCCGCGCGGTGGATCGCATCGAAATAATGTTCCAGCGCAGGGGGTTCCATACCCGGATAGACCGACGGGAAACCACCACCAACATCGATGATGTCGACCGTGACCGCCGCATCGACAATCGCCGTGCGCACCCGTTCAATCGCCTTAGTATAGGCGTGCGGGCTCATCGCCTGGCTGCCGACATGGAAGCAGATGCCGAGCGCGTCGGCGGCCTGCCGAGTGGCCATCAGCAATTCACGTACTTCGCACAATTCCGCGCCAAACTTCGATGCAAGGCTGAGTTCGCTATGTTCCGACGACACGCGTAGTCGCACGCACAGTTCCAGATCGGTCGCGTTGTTGCAGGCGCGCATGATCTTTTCCAGCTCGTCCATCGTATCGAGCGAAAAGGTGCGTACACCATAGACGGCATAGGCCTCCGCGATCGCTTCCTCGGCCTTGACCGGGTGCATGAAGCATAGTTTCGCTTCCGGCAAAGTATGCGCGACAAGGCGCACTTCCGCGATCGACGCGACATCATAATGGGTGATGCCTGCGTCCCACAACGTCCGCAGCAAATCCGGCGACGGATTGGCCTTGACCGCATAGAGCGACTTGCCCGGAAACTTCGTAGCGAAGAATCGAGCGGCGCGGGCGGCGGCCTGCGGGCGAATAAGCGTTACCGGTGCTGCCGGTGCGAGGGAAGTTGCTACCCCCAGCGCGCTAGGATGCTTGTACAATTCAAGGGACCTCCAGTGTAGTTCAGCCAAACAAGCTGCCTTGCGGTGGAAGTCCCATGGGGCAGCGGATTGCCGATATATGACCGAAGGGGGGGGCTGTAAAGCAATGATCCCAAAATTTATTTTGCGCGCGCGTCACGAAAGGCGCGATTTGAAATCTTCGTAGGAAAAGGCGCGAATTTGGCACAATTCGTCGCTTTTGCTGTTCCACAACCAGATGTCGGGCAGAGGTACGCCATTGAATGTGTTGGTTTTGACCATTGAATAATGCGCCTGATCGAGGAAGGCGATGCGCGTGCCGGGTTCCACTGGCCCCGCGATTCGATAATCGCCGATGATGTCACCCGCGAGGCAGGAGGGTCCACCGAGGCGAGTCGCGGGACCGTTCGATGCTTCGCCGAGCAGCGCGGGGCGATAGGGGGCCTCGATCACGTCGGGCATGTGACAGGTTGCGCTGATGTCGGTGATGGCGACTGCCATGCCATTGTCGATCATGTCGAGGATTTCGCCGACGAGGATGCCCGCGTCGAGCGCCACCGCCTCGCCGGGTTCGAGGTAGAGGGTCAGGCCGGTTTGGGTGCGGATTTCCTTGAGGAACGCGACCAGTTCATCGCGTTGATAATCTACGCGGGTGATGTGGTGCCCGCCGCCGAAGTTGAGCCACTTAAGGCGTGAGAAATGCGGTGCTATAGTGGGTTCGATCGCGGCCCATGTGCGCTGCAAGGGCGCGAAATCCTGCTCGCACAGACTGTGGAAATGCAGGCCGTCGACGCCGTCGAGATGCTCCGGGCGCAATTGATCGATAGGAAAGCCTAGGCGGCTATGCGGCTGGCAGGGGTCGTACTTGGCCACCTCGCCTTCGGGGTGTAGCGGATTGATACGCAGGCCGACATCGAATTGCGCTCCGTCGGCACGCGCCTGTTCCAATAGCGGACGAAAGCGGCCGTGCTGGCCCGGTGAATTGAAGATGATATGATCGGATAGTGCGCATATTTCGGGCAGATCTTCGGCCTTGTACCCGGCGCAATAAGTGGCCACCTCGAGCGTTTTTGGTCGCATCGTGGTCGCAAAAAACCGGTCCCCACTTTTTTGCTCGATGCTCGGGCAATACTCCTCACGGCCAAGGCGGGCTTCATAGAGGCCGGAGGCGCAGACGCCATCGAGATATTCGCCAACCACGCCGCCCAGCGACCACATCGAGAATGCTTTGAGCGCGGCGAGCAATTTGATGCCCGCGCGGTCGCGCACGTCGGCGAGAATGGCAAGGTTACGCCGCACCGCCGCCTCATCCACGACGAAGGCGGGGGAGGGTACGCGGTTCAGATCGAAATGGGCAAAGGCGCCCGGATCACCGGCTCTGGTTTCCATTCTCAGACTACGAGGACGTTACATTGAATCGTCATTGCGAGTGTAGCGAAGCAATCCAGCGGTGGTGGACTGGATTGCTTCGCTGCGCTCGCAATGACGGATATGGATTGATCTAAAGTCACGTTCTCAGTCCTTTCTCCCTACTCAGGGAGAGGGCTATAGTTGTCAAAACGCCAGCGGCCCTTCCAACTCCTTCACTGCCCAGGGCAAACCGTGCTTGTTCAGCATGTCCATATAGGGGTCAGGGTCCATTTGCTCTATATTGAACACCCCGGTGCCTTGCCATGCGCCGGTCAGGACCATCGCGGCGCCGATCATTGCGGGAACGCCGGTGGTATAGCTAACCGCCTGATTGCCGGTTTCCGCGAACGCTTCTTCGTGATCACAGATGTTGTAGATATAACAGGTCTTTGCCGATCCATCTTTGCCGATGCCGGTCGCGATGTCGCCGATGTTGGTCTTGCCCTTGGTCGTTGCGCCCAGCGTCGAAGGCTCCGGCAACACTGCTTTAAGGAATTGCAGCGGGATGATTTCCTGACCGTTATACATCACCGGATCGATGCGGGTCATGCCGACATTCTGTAGTACTTCCAGGTGCTTGAGATAGGCATCGCCGAACGTCATCCAGAAGCGGATGCGTTTGATTTCCGGCAAATGTTTCGCGAGGCTCTCCAGCTCCTCATGATACATCAGGTACATGTTCTTGGGGCCAACCGCCTCGAAATCGAAACTCTGTTTGGTCGAGAGCGGCGGGGTTGTGACCCATTCGCCATTCTCGTAATGGCGGGCGGGCGCGGTCACTTCGCGAATGTTGATTTCGGGGTTGAAGTTGGTCGCGAAATGCTGGCCGTGGTCGCCGCCGTTGCAATCGAGAATATCGAGCGTGTCGATGCGGTCCAGATAATGTTTCTTGAGGTAGGTCGCAAACACGCTCGTCACGCCGGGGTCGAAGCCCGATCCGAGCAGCGCCATCAATCCGGCTTGCTGGAAGCGGTCCTGATAGGCCCATTGCCAGCTATATTCAAAATGCGCTTCGTCAAGCGGCTCATAATTGGCTGTATCCATATAATGCACGCCTGCGGCGAGGCAGGCATCCATGATATGGAGGTCTTGATAAGGCAGCGCGAGATTGACGACGAGCTTCGGTTCGACCTGCTTGATGAGTGCGGTGGTGGCGGTCACATCATCGGCGTCAATCTGGGCGGTAGTGATCGCGACGCCAGTGCGCTCCTTTACCGATGCGGCGATGGCATCGCATTTGGCAAGCGTCCGACTGGCGAGCGTGATCTCGCTGAAAATATCGCTGTTCATGGCCATCTTGTGGACCGCGACTGATCCGACGCCGCCTGCGCCAATTACCAAAACCTTGCTCAACTCGGTGCTCCTAAATGGGGGCAAATGCAAAGCGGGTCATATAGCCCCGTCGTGTGACAGTGCAATGGCAGCGTGAGTCTTAGGACGCAGCCTTGCGCACCCGCCAGATCACGCCGCCCACATCATCACTGACCAGCAATGCGCCGGTTTGGTCAAATGTGACGTCAACCGGGCGACCATGTGCGCTATTGTCCTTGCCCAGAAACCCGCCCAGCACGTCGATCGGCTTGCCAGCGGGCCGCCCATCGACGTCAAACGGAATGAACATCACTTTGTATCCTGACAGGGGGACGCGGTTCCAGCTGCCGTGCAATCCCACAAACGCGCCGTTGTCATAAGGCGCGCCGAGCTTTGAATCCTGCGCGAATGTCAGGCCCAGCGGCGCCACATGATTGCCCAGCGCATAATCGGGGCGCTTGGTATATTCGCGGACTTCTGGCCGGGCTGGCTGGACACGCCTGTCCTCATACCCGCCCCAATAATTCCACGGCCAACCATAGAATCCGCCGAATTCCACGCGAGCCAGATAATCCGGCACGAGATCGGACCCTAGCATATCCCGCTCGTTCACGACCGCCCATAACGCCTTGCTATGCGGTTCCCAGGCCATGCCGACCGGATTGCGCATTCCTGCAGCAAAGATGCGGTTGTCGCCGGTGGCCGGATTGACCTCCACAATGTTGGCGCGGTTGGTTTCAGTGTCGAGGCCATCCTCAGCCACATTGCTGTTCGATCCGATCGCCACATACAGCAGCTTGCCATCGGGACTCGCGATCAGATTGCGGGTCCAGTGCATGTTGGGGGCGTCAGCGGGCAGACGGATGATCTTGCGACCTTTGGCGGTGATTCTGGTCGCGTCCTCCTTATACGGAAACGCCATCAGCGCGTCGGTATTGGCGACGTACAGCGTATCGCCCACCAGCGCCATGCCATAGGGCGAGTTCAGCCCACTGAGATAGGTTGTCCTCGTCTCCGCCTTGCCATCGCCGTCGCTATCACGCAGCAGGATGATACGGTTGGGTGAAGCACCGCCCGCGCCTGCCTTGGTCATCAGGCGGTTCATGATCCGGTCCTTGATCCCGCTTATCGGGCGCGCGGGGCTATTGGTTTCTGCAACCAATATATCGCCATTGGGCAGGCGGAGCATTGAGCGCGGGTGATCCAGTCCTTGCGCAAAGCGTTCGACGGTTAAACCCTTGGCGGCCTGCGGTGCCTCACCGGGTTTCCAGCCGGTCATATCGGGAATGTTGACGGTCGGGAACATCTCCTGCCGGGCGGGCGTGAACACGGGTACGCGCCCGATGCTTTGTGCCTCGCTCAGCTTCGCGACATCTCCGCGTGTGATGAAGAACCACGCGACGCCGGCCAGCACCAGAAAGATCAGCGATAACGCAATGACATGCTTTTTCATGAACGCTCTCCCGTCACGCTTTCCGTTCTTTCAGCCACAACAGCAAAGCGATCACTATGCCGCAGCCGAAGCCACCGAGAAAGCCGATGACTGGTTGCCGTAACGCATAGCCCCCAATGAATGTGCCCGCGAGCGTAAGGAGTGCGATGATTGCGCCGCTACCGGTGGATGAAGCATATTTCTTTTCAGTCATGCGATGCTCCATGCCATGCTTCAAACCGGGACGCCAGAGCGTGTCGATACGGGACATCTGTATCAATATGGCATTTGCCTAACGCAGCGTTGACCAGTGCGATCCGCCGCTGTCCTTCCTGCGCACAAACTGGCACGATGGTTGAACCTATATTTTGCTGAAACATGTAAGAACATAGGGGCCGTAATGAACCTTCCATATCTGGCGGATCGCAAAAGCTTTGACGACGCCACCCATCTGATCGCGCAGTTCGGTGCCAACGCCGGATATGAAGCGGCGCAGCGCGCCGACGCCAGCCGCGATGTCGGCAACCACATCCATTTCTGCCACTGGCGTCAGATCGAACGGCTGATTGTGCTGATGTCGGTGGATAGCGCGATTGGCACGATCCACTGATTTTCGGGGCGATCCGCTGGATTGCTTCGCTACGCTCGCAATGACGAATGAGGCTATGCAACAGCTAAAGTATTAACCCAGCCGTTTCCTCGATACCGCTCAGGATATTGAGGTTTTGCACAGCGGCGCCCGACGCGCCCTTGCCCAGATTATCGAGCACCGCAACAAGCCGTGCCTGCGCTCCGTCCACGCTGGTGAACAGCATCAATTCCATGACGTCTTTGCCGGCCAGACGCTCGATCATCAGATTGGCTTGCGGATATTCATCCACCACGCGCACGATCCGCGATCCCGCATAGCATTGAGTCCAGGCGGCGCGAATGGCTTCCGGGCTGGGCTTGCCAGCTATCGCACCCAGTTGCAACGGCACGTCGACAATCATCCCGCGATGGATATTCACCACTGACGGTGCAAAAACGGGAGCGAACGACAGGCCAGTATGCGCCTGCATCTCCGGCACATGTTTGTGCGCGAGCGACAGCGCATAGGTGTGCCACGCGGTCGGTGGGGAGCCGTTCTCGAACTCGGCAATCATCGCCTTGCCACCGCCCGAATAGCCTGACACAGCGTTGCAGGTGAACGGCCAGTCGGCGGGTATCACGCCTGCACGCACCAGCGGCGCGACAAGCGCGATGAATCCTGTGGGATAGCATCCGGGGTTGCTGATTCGGGCAGATTGCGCCACCCGATCGCGGCCGACAATTTCCGGGAAGCCATAGGTCCAGCCGCTGGCGACCCGGTGCGCGGTCGAAGCATCGATCACCTTGGTCCGGTCATTGTCGATCAGGCTGACCGCTTCGCGCGCCGCGTCGTCGGGCAGGCACAGGATGACGACGTCGGCGTCATTCAGCGCCGTTTTGCGCGCTCCGGCGTCTTTACGCTGCGCATCATCGAGCGTGATGAGCGTGAATTCACTACGCCGGCCGAGCCGCTCGCGGATTTCGAGGCCAGTGGTTCCGGCTGCGCCATCAATGAAAACATGGGTCGTCATACTTTGATCCTGCGCCGGGCAACGATCGGCTGGTCATGGGTGGGCGCCAACCGCTGTACCACATCCGCGAGCGGTTCGATAACGGTCGTCATATGATGGGCATTGGCATGAAGCAGCAGCGCATCGTCGATCATGAAGCCGACATGGCCGGGGAAGAAGATCAGGTCGCCGCGCATGAGCGGTGTACCCTCGCTGATCGGCTCGCCAATGCCATCACGTTGCAGATCGGTATCGCGCGGCACCTTGCGCCCGCACAGCCCAAGCGCAATTTGTACCAGCCCGGAGCAATCCAGCCCGCCAAGCCCGCGTCCGCCCCAAACATAGGGCTGACCTAGATAGCGTTCGGCGACACTCACCCAGTCCGTTTCAAACCGACCGACGGGCGTGACGTGACGCATATGTAGGAAGCCGTCCGCAGTGCTTAGGAAATCGCCATCAACCTCTCCCGCTACCTGCGCCGCGCAGGGCAGCGTGGAGCGGACCGGCGATTTTATATCGGGTTGCGCAAATACAGGGGCGACGATGGCCGCGATCTGGTGGGTGGCGACAAGGGCGCCGGTGCCGAGCGCACTGCGTTCGACATAGCCGACATAGCCATCATGCCCGCAAAATCCCCAGGCCCAATCGCCGGTCACGTCGAGCAGATGGAATGTTTCGCCCTGCAAGAGCTGGCTAACAGCGGTGGATATTGAGGACGCTTTCTCACGCACAAATGCGCCGGATGCGTCGACGTGCATTGCTTCGGCGCGGGCGTAATGGGGGGCGAACAATACGCCTGCCAGCGCGAAATCCGCAAGGTCGCCGCGGACGGCATGGATGCGCCGGTCGAGCTGAACGGAGCGACCGTTCAGGTGAAACTGGACACGGCTGGCAATCGAAGCGGCCATAGGTTTAGGATGTGCTGTCATCGTCACGGCTCCTGCGATGAAAGCAGGCATATCGTCAAGGGAATCTGCATTTTTGTGGCACGGTCTGCGCGTAAATCCTAGCGGGCGTAGCGTGCCTGCAACATCGCAAACGCGGCGCGCAGGCCGAGAGCATCGCCGCCCTTGGGCCGCCCCGGCTTGGCCGTTGGCCGCCAGGCGAACGTATCGAAATGCGCCCATGCTACGCCATCTGGTACGAATTTTTGCAGGAACAGCGCGGCAGATATGGCCCCGGCAAAACCGCTGTCACCCGAATTGGTGATGTCCGCCACATCCGATTTGAGCATATCCGCATAACCCGCCCAAAGCGGCAGGCGCCAGAGTGGGTCGTCAGTTTGCTGCGCGGCTTGGCCCAACGCATCGGCCAACGCATCGTCATTGGCAAACAAAGCTGGCAGATCGGGTCCCAGTGCCACGCGGGCGGCGCCGGTCAGCGTCGCGAAATCGAGGATCAGTTCCGGCTTGTCCTCCGCCGCGCGCGTCAGGGCATCGCCCAATATCAGCCGCCCCTCTGCATCGGTATTACCGATCTCGACGCTTAACCCCCTGCGACTGGCCAGCACATCGCCGGGACGAAACGCATTGCCGCTGATCGCGTTTTCGACAGCCGGAACCAGCAGGTGCAGATGCACCGGCAAACGATTCGCCATAATCAGACTGGCCAGCGCCAGCGCATGCGCGCCGCCGCCCATATCCTTCTTCATCAATCGCATGCCCGACGAGGGCTTGATGTCGAGGCCGCCGCTGTCGAAACACACGCCTTTGCCAATGATGGCGATGTGCGGATGCGAGGGCTTGCCCCATGTCATCTCGATCAACCGGGGCGCAAAGGCGCGATCGGCGGCGCGCCCGACCGCATGGATCATCGGGTAACCGCTCGCCAGTTCATCGCCGCGCGTCACCGTCAGTTTCGCGTGATGCTTGGTCGCTATTTCCACCGCGATAGCCTCAATGTCGGGCGGCCCCATGTCGGCGGTCGGCGTGTTGACCATATCGCGCACCAGAGCCAGCGCTTCGGCCATGCGCAATATGCTTTCGATGCGCGCGACATCATTGGTCGCCAGCACCCGGGGGCCGACACCGTCCTCGTCCTTGCGATAGCGATCGAAGCGATATTGCGCCGCCAGCCAGCCGAGCGCGGCCGCCGCCGGTTGCTGCTCATTGGCCAGCCGATAACTGCCCTCCGGCAAGGTTTCGGCGCATTTCGCAAGGCACCATGTCGAGAGGATGTCGGCGTTGGCGACGGCGGCGAGCGCTGACCACTCATCGGCCTGATCGCCGGGAAGAATGGCGAACTCGCCCGGCTTGCCCGCAAATCTCTGCACTGTTACCGCGACGCGGTGGCGTTCCGGTTGGGCGGTGAGCCACGCATCGAAGCTGGCGGCATCAACGATATGGATCAGGCGGGCGGGCTGGCCGGTGTCGGCGCGCAGCAATGCGGAAAAGTCGATCATTGCGCGCCAGACTAGACGGTGACGGGCGCCCCGTAAAGATCGTGCTCGTCGGCGTCCTCAATGACGACATTGATGATGTCGCCCGCTTTAAGCCCGTTGGTATCGCGCAGGAATACGTTGCCGTCGATCTCCGGTGCATCAGCTTGTGAGCGCGCGGTTGCACCGATGCTGCCATCCTCATCCGGTTCGCCAACCTCATCGATGATGACGGGCAATGTGCGGCCAATCTTCGCCTGCAACTTGGCCGCCGAAATGGCCGCCGTCTTTTCCATGATCCGGGCGTAGCGTTCTTCCTTGATCGCTTCGGGCACCGCATCGGGCAGGGCGTTGGCGGCGGCGCCCTCGACAGGTTCAAAGCGGAACGCCCCGACGCGGTCCAGTTGTGCTTCGTCCAGCCAATCGAGCAGATACTGGAAATCAGCCTCGGTTTCGCCGGGGAAGCCAACTACGAACGATGAGCGAATCGCAATGTCCGGGCATATGGCGCGCCAGCTTTTGATGCGCTCCAGCACCTTGGCTTCATTGGCGGGGCGCTTCATCGCCTTCAATACCGAGGGCGCGGCGTGTTGAAACGGAATGTCGAGATAGGGCGTCAACTTGCCCTCCGCCATCAACGGAATAACCTGATCGACGTGGGGGTAGGGGTAAACATAATGCAGGCGCGTCCAGACGGGATGGGCGGCGGTGCCCAACTCGCCGAGCGCGGCGGCCAGATCGGTCATATGCGCGCGCACGTCGCGTCCGCGCCATTGCCGCACTTCATGCCGGGTATCGACGCCATAGGCCGAGGTGTCCTGACTGATAATCAGTAGCTCCCTCGTCCCCGCCGATACCAGCTTCTCTGCCTCCCGCAGCACCGCGTCGATCCGGCGCGATACAAGATCACCGCGCAGGGAAGGGATGATGCAGAATGCGCAGCGGTGGTTGCAGCCCTCGGAAATTTTCAGGTAACTGTAATGGCGCGGGGTCAGCTTCAGCCCGCCTTCGGGGACCAGGTCCACATATGCGTTGGGGACGGGCGGCGATGCCTCATGCACGGCATTCACGACATCCTCATATTGATGCGCGCCGGTGACCGCGAGCACTTGCGGGAAGCGCGCACGGATCAGCTCTGCTTCATTGCCCATGCAGCCAGTGACGATCACCCGGCCATTTTCGGCTATCGCTTCGCCGATCGCTTCGAGGCTTTCTTCCTTGGCGCTGTCGAGAAAGCCGCAGGTGTTGACCAGCACGACATCGGCGCCCGCATAATCCGCTGACATCTGATAGCCGTCGGAGCGCAATTTGGTGAGAATGCGTTCGGAATCGACCAGCGCCTTGGGACAGCCCAGGGACACCATGCCGACTTTCGGCGCGGGAGAGAATTTCGTTGCCATGATCGCCGCGCCATAGGGCTTTATGTGGGCTTTGTCACCTGTGGGGTGGCCTTGCCCGCATCACTGCTGATAATAGCTGGCGTAGCTTTTGTAAAAAGCCTCGTCCCCGGACCCGGAACGCTGTTGCTCCTTGATGTTCACCAGCGTCAACACGACGCCCGCCACATTGGCATCGGCACGTTGGAGATGGGCAAGCGCGGAGTCGGTCGCCTGCGCGGGTGTGGTGCGCCAGCGCATGGCGAGCAGCACGAGATCGGCGGCGGCGGCAACCACGCGCGCCTCGGCGACCGCGAGAACCGGGGCGCTGTCGAGGATCACGAGATCATAATGGCCGCGTACCTGTGCGATCATATTTTCCACGGAAGCAGGAGAAATGGCGTCATATTTATCGACATCGGCGGCGGTTTGCGGCAGCAGGAATGCGCCCGATGCACTGTCCTTGACGACGACTTCATGGAATTTCGCCGATCCGCCCAGCACTTCCGCCAGCCCGCGCTGCACAGTGTCCGCCATCGACTTGCTCGACGTGCGGCGGCGCATATCGGTATCGATCAGCAGCACTTTTTGCCCGGCGATCGCGGCGGATCGCGCCAGCGACATCGCCAATGTCGTCTTGCCCTCGCCGGGCAGCGCAGATGTTACCGCGACGACGATGGTTGAGTTGGCGCCGGGCTGCATCTGTAACACGGTCCGCAATGACCGGATCGATTCCGAAAAGGCGGACCCCGGATTTTGCAGCAAATAGGTCGACGGCGCGATAGGATTTCGCGCGGAAATGCCTGATTTAGGGATGGAAACCAGATCGGGCACCGAACCTACCACGCTAATCCCCAGCGCCCGGAAAACATCGTCGCCATTTTCCAGGCCGGACTGGAACAATTGCAGGATCGTGATCGCGAGACCCGACAGGATGACCGCACCCATCAACCCGCCAAGCAGGAATACCGCCGGACTCGGCCAATCCGGTTGATGCGCGATCTGGCCGCGGGCGATGATATTGATGCCGCTCTTGTCGGTGCCAAGCTGCGCCGATACCGAGCGATATTGATCGAGAAACGCCAGATAGGTGCCTTTGGCCGAATCGGCATTGCGCTGTAGCTGATCGAGGCCGACGCTTGCTGCCGTCTGGCGCATGACGGTGCCTTCAACCTGATTGATTGATGATTGTAGGGAGGATGTGCGGCCATTCGCCACCATCGCCTGCGTTTCCAGACTGGCAGCAATGCGCGATGTCTCGCTGCCAATGCGACTGTTGATTTCGCTCAGTTGCTGGTCGACCTGTTGCAATTCTGGATGCAGGGGGCCGTATCGTTGCAGCAGCTCGGCGCGGTGGACCGACAACTGCGCTTGCTGGCGGCGCAGATCGGCAATCACCGGAGAACTGAGTGTGCTGTCCAGCGCCTCCGCGCCATGACCACGGCTGCTTTGTTGGCGGGACGCGGAAAGATGGGATGTCGCGGCGGCCTGAGCAGCCTTAGCGGAGGCCAGTTCGGTGTTGAGCGCCGATATTTCTTCCTGACGAACGGTGCTGTCCTTGGTCGCGTCGATAATGCCGTTGCGAATGCGATAATCCGCCGTGGCCGCCTCCGCCGTCATCATTTGCGTGCGCAGTTGCTGCAATTTCTCGTTGAGCAATTTGATCTGGCGGTCGCGCTCTTGTGATTTGGATGCGACCTGTCCCGCCGTATAAACGTCGATCAGGGTGTTGACCATATTGGCGGCCATCACCGGTGAGCGGCTTGACCCGGACACGGCGATCGAGAAGGACGTGCCGTCGCGATGAATGTTCAGCTTGCCGCCCAGCGTAGCGATTGCCTGATCGCGCGCCGCTTTGCCAGAAATGGAGCCGTTAAATTCAGTGTCTTGATCAAGGTGAAGTTTGTCGACGGCACTGGCGAGCAGTTCCGGCGATTGCAGCTTTTGTACTTCCGTATCGACAACCGCGCTGTCCGCTGTAAGGGCGGGCACGCTTTTATCGGGCGCAACCAGATCGTCGGAGCGTCGGTCAACGGTAACCCTTGCCGTGGAGCTGAAAAGCTGAGGCGTCCAGCTATAGGCCAGAAAAGCCGCGACGAGGTTGATGATAAAAATGATCGTGATGAGCAGCCATCGGCGCAGAACGGCATTGAATATCCGCCGTAAATTCAAGCGGGGCGCCTGCCGCTCTTGTTCGCCAACTCTGATCGCGGTCGAGGCGTTCATATTGAAATTCCCGTATGTGAACGTGCTGACGCACTGCTACCCGTCAGGCCCCTCTACCGGTCACGCTTTATATAATGGTCAATCCCTGCCGTAAAGGATCGCATAATATATGGTTAATATTTCCCCGCCTCGCTAATTCACTGCAGCAAAATTGTAAAGTGAAAAGGAAACTGGATTCATTGCGACAAACCGTTCGTCGCAATCGGGTTTGATGGCGGTATTAACCTTTATTAACGCCGGTATTTCTAAAAGAACATATTCATAAATTTTAATTATTATTAAATTTTTTTAATTTTATTATTTTCCGGTATATTATAATTCATCGTAATATATGAATATATTCATGATAAACAATAGATAAACACGGATTTATGGCATAGCTATTCACGGACAGGGTGGCGGACCAAGTAGGTTTTATGGCCGGCCAAGGCAGCAGCGGTCGCCGCGCAGAATTTAGACCTCCGCTTGCGCGCATAAAGAGTGATAGTGCGTATAATATTGCCGGCTTTGACTGGCCATTTCATCGCGAGCACCCATGTCCCTTATCCGTTTCGACATCGAAAGCTTTCTCGCCGAATACTGGCAAAAAAAGCCGCTGCTGATTAAAAATCCCTGGGGGCTGTGGCGTAATCCGCTCGAACCGGATGAGTTGGCGGGCCTGGCCTGCGAGGGCGACATCGAATCGCGGCTTATCATGCAAGCGCGGGGCAGGTGGAAGGTCGAACATGGACCGTTCGCGGAAGCGCGGTTTGGCAGGCTGGGGAAAAAGCACTGGACGTTGCTGGTGCAGGCGGTCGACCATCATGTGCCGGATGTTGCCGCTCTCATCGACCCGTTTCGCTTCATACCAAATTGGCGCATTGACGATGTCATGGTCAGCTATGCGGCGGACGGCGGCGGTGTGGGGCCGCATTTTGATCAATATGATGTGTTCCTGATTCAGGGACTGGGCAAACGTCGCTGGCAAGTGGGCGCGCTTTGCGATGCGTCAACGGACCTGTCGCCCCACG
>JBDTLS010000028.1:0-17691 GCA_039934655.1 Sphingobium sp. | reverse complement strand
AGGCAAAATATTGTCCCACCATAGGACGTTACTCTTTCGACTATTTCGGAACATGGTCTGATGAGGGACCTTATGCTATACTCCTGATACGGGATAGCTAACTCCCTGCCGACTTAACGACGCAGGCGCTTATCCCGTAGAGGAGCTGCGCCATGAAGGCCCCGCGCGTCTTGTTAATCGTCAGCATATTTTCACTGCTGTGGAACTTGATGGGAATCGCCGCCTATCTGGGTCAAGTGACGATGGACACCGCTGAACTCGCGCAATCCAAACCCTATCAGGCCAATATGTTCGCGCAGATGCCGCATTGGGCGTGGGCGGCTTATGCGATAGCGGTGTTCAGCGGCCTCGGCGGTGCGATCTTCCTGCTGATGAAGTCCTCATTCGCCGTGATATTGTTTCTCGTCTCACTCGTCGCGGTGCTTGTGCAGTTCAGCTATGGTCTGTTGATGACCGACCTGATCGTCGTCAAAGGTGCGACTGCCGCGATATTCCCCGCAATCATTATCCTGATCGCGCTCGGGCAGTTTCTGTTCGCGCGCAATATGGTGGTGCGGGGGATATTGAAATAGGGAATGCTGAAATGGGCGAACGCCGCCCCGTTACAGTTCGCCGCGCTGACGACGGATTTCAAACCATTTGCGGACATTTTCGTTGTGCTGTTCGAGGGTATTCGCAAAGATATGCCCCCCTTTGCCATCGGCGACGAAATAGAGCGCGGCGGTCTTTTCGGGGTTCAGCACCGCTTCGATCGACGCGCGACTGGGGTTGGCGATCGGCCCTTTGGGAAGGCCGGTCATCGCATAAGTATTATAGTCATTGACCGTCGCAATCTCCGACTTGCGGATGCGGCGGCCCAGCGGCTTGCCCTTGGTAATCGGATAGATGATCGTCGGGTCCGCCTGTAACATCATGTGCAGCCGCACCCGGTTGGAATAAACCCCGGCGACCATCGCCCGCTCCGAACCGATCGCCGTTTCCTTTTCGACGATGCTGGCGAGGGTCAAAGCTTCCGCCGGCGTTTTCGCAACGCTGTCGTTCGATCGTGCAGGCCACAGCATCTTCATCGTGCGTGACATGGCACCGGTCATGCGCGCCAGGATTTTCGCGCGGCTGTCGCCCTTGTCATACGCATAAGTGTCGGGCAGCACCGATCCTTCTTCCGGCACAGGAATGACACCCGTCAGACCATCGACCTTCATCAACCGCTCATAGACCATGATCGACGGCATGCCTTCGGGGATCGTGACAAAGCGGTTCACGCCGACGCCGCCGGACAATATCTTCAATATCTCGCGGTTGCTGGCACCGGCCGGGATCAAATATTCGCCCGATTTCACCTCCGCGCCATGCGCAAACAATTTGGCCCGGAGCACAAAGGCGTCGGCCGAACGAATGATGCCTTCCCTGCGCAGTTTGACAGCAGCAGCCGTCAATGATGCGCCTTCCGGCACAGTGAAGCTGACGTCCGTGGCGGTCGGTCCGCGCCCAGTCCAGCCCTGCACAAAGTTAAACGTCAGCCCGCCCGCGATCAGCAGGCCGATCAATATGATGATGCACCCTATGCGGCGCATGGCAAAGGCTCCGTCAAATGGCCTTCATGACCAGGCTGGCGTTGGTGCCGCCAAAACCGAAGCTGTTGTTGAGCACCGCCTTCACCTTGCGCTGCTTGGCGACGTGCGGAACGAGATCGACACCAGCGCAGCCGTCGGAGGGATTGTCGAGGTTGAGCGTTGGCGGCACCACCTGATCGCGCAGTGCGAGCAGGCAGAAAATGCTCTCAACCGCGCCCGCACCGCCGAGCAAATGGCCGATGGCGGATTTGGTGGAGCTCATCGACATACCACCGATTGAGTCGCCGAACAGACGGCGCACCGCCCCCAGTTCCAGCTCATCGCCAAGCGGGGTCGATGTGCCGTGCGCGTTGACATAGTCAATGTCGGCCAAAGACAGGCCGGATTTCTTCATCGCCATCGCCATCGACCGGAACGCGCCCGAACCTTCGGGATGCGGCGCAGTGACATGATAGGCATCGCCCGACAGGCCATAGCCCACGACCTCGCCATAGATTTTCGCGCCGCGCGCCTTCGCCCGCTCATATTCCTCCAGCACGACCACGCCCGCGCCCTCGCCCATGACAAAGCCGTCGCGGTCAACGTCATAGGGGCGGCTCGCCCGTTCCGGTGTCGCGTTGAAATTGGTGGAAAGCGCGCGCGCTTGCGAGAAACCCGCGATACCGATCGGGCAAATCGTGCTTTCCGCACCGCCCGCCAGCATCACATCGGCATCGTCCATAGCGATCATCCGCGCTGCATCGCCAATCGAATGTGCGCCGGTGGAACAGGCGGTGACGACCGCATGATTGGGACCCATCAGGCCGTATTTGATGCTAACCTGTCCCGAAATCAGGTTGATGAGGCGGCCATGCACGAAGTGTGGCGACACGCGGCGCGGCCCCTTTTCATGCAGCACGATCGACTCGCTCGCGATGCCGGGCAAGCCACCGATGCCCGACCCGATCGAACAGCCCGCGCGGAACCGCTCCTCTTCGCTCATGTCGGTCAGGCCCGCATCTTCGAGCGCCTGCCCCGCGGCATCGATCCCGAAGATGATGAACGGATCGACCTGCCGCTGGACTTTATGATCGACACGCAGGCTGGGGTCGAAACCATATTCATGGCCCGCAGGTTTTACTTCGCACGCGATGGTGCAGGCGTAATCGGTCGCATCGAAATGGGTGATTTGCGCCGCGCCGCTGCGCGATGCCAGGATGTTTTTCCAGCTGGTTTCGACGTCCGCGCCCAATGGCGACACCATGCCCAGCCCCGTTACAACCACACGACGCATAAAGCTGCTCCCAACACTCTAGAGTGATTTCGAGTGAAATGGAACATTTCATGGCTCGGAAATCACGGTAAAACAATAACCTAGCCCGCGATTTTGATTCGATCAAAATCAAACAAAGGTCTAGTCAGTCAACATTCACCAGCCTTATCCGAACTGGCCATCAAAATCAAAATGGCGGCTTCCTGTTCACGGGAAGTCCCGGACCGGAAAGCCGCCATGATAACGTACACAGCATACGGAAGGAGCGAAGCCGCTTCCGTACCTGCCAGACAGCTCTTATGCCTTGCTGTCGATATAATCGATGGCGTCCTTGACTGTGCCGATTTTTTCAGCGGCATCATCAGGGATTTCCACGCCGAATTCTTCTTCGAACGCCATAACGAGCTCAACGATGTCGAGGCTGTCTGCGCCCAGATCGTCGATGAAGCTGGCGTCTTCCGTGACCTTCTCGGCCTCAACGCCCAGATGTTCAACAACGATTTTCTTTACGCGATCCGCAGTCTCACTCATGAGTGGTCCTTTTTGTAGTTGCCATATGAATAACTGTTAATTTCAGGTTCGACCCCTGCCCTAGTGCCAAGCCAGACAAGAGGCAAGAGGCAAGCGTCGCTTCCCGGCGGGAAATCATCGCCGACAGGATCAGATCATCGCCATGCCGCCGTTGACGTGCAACGTCTGGCCGGTGACGTAGCCCGCCTCACGCGAGGCGAGATAGGCGACCGCCGCGCCGATGTCTCCGCCCTCACCCAATTGTCCCGCAGGGATCCGGGCGGTGATCGCGCCCTTCTGCGTGTCGTTCAGCGCATCGGTCATCGCCGAACGAATGAACCCCGGCGCGACGCAATTGACGGTAATGTTGCGGCTGGCGAGTTCCTGGGCCAGCGCCTTTGACATGCCGATCAAGCCCGCCTTCGACGCCGCGTAGTTGGCCTGCCCCGGATTGCCAGTCACGCCGACGACCGACGTGATCGAAATGACCCTGCCGAAACGCGCTTTCATCATCGGCTTGGCCGCAGAACGAACCAAGCGGAACGCCGCTTCGAGGTTTATGCGAATGACCTCCGACCATTCCTCATCCTTCATGCGCATCGCAAGATTGTCGCGCGTCACGCCCGCGTTGTTTACGAGGATGTCGAGCTTGCCGCCCAGTGCTTCCACCGCCTGCGGAACCAGCGCATCGACCGCCGCGCTATCCGACAGATTGCATGGCAGCGCGACATGATCGCCACCCAGGGTCGCGGCAAACGCAGTGAGCTTCTCGACATTGCTGCCCGACAGCGCCAGCCGCGCGCCCTGCCCCGCCAACGCCTGCGCAATCGCGGAACCGATGCCACCCGAGGACCCGGTTACCAATGCGGTCATTCCTGTCAGATCGAACATATTCATCCCCTAGAGCGTTTTCCAGTCAGGTGGAATCACCTGACGACTCGGAAAACGCGGTAAAACAAAAGGATAGAGCGGTCGAACCGATCGGATCGCACACCGCTCTAGTGAAACGTGTCAGAGCGCCGCCAGTGCCGCTTCGATGTCATCCATCGTGATAATGCTCGTCACGCTGGCGTCCGGCGCGATGCGCTTGACCATCGGGCCGAGCACCTTGCCGCCCAGCTCCACGAAATCCGTGACGCCCGCGTCCCACATCGCCGTGATCGACTCGCGCCACCGCACGCGGCCTGTCACTTGCTCAACGAGCCGCGCGCGAATGTCATCCGGCGCGGCAATCGGGCTGGCGAGCACATTGGCATAGACCGGCAACAGTGGCGTGGTAATCGCCGCCCTGCCCAATGCTTCGGCCATCGCGTCGGCAGCGGGTTGCATCAACGGGCAGTGGAACGGCGCGGATACGGGCAAGAGTATGCCGCGCTTGATGCCGAACTCCTTGACCATCGCCACCGCCCGCTCGATCGCATCGCGATGGCCAGAGATGACGACTTGCGTCGGGTCGTTATCATTGGCGACAGTGCATATTTCCGTGATTATACGGCCATCGGGCTGAGGCACTTGCGCCGCAGCGTCGGCCAATGCTTGCGCTTTTTCCACATCCGCGCCGAGCAGCGCGGCCATTGCGCCTTCGCCCACCGGCACAGCAGCCTGCATCGCCCGCCCACGCAGCTTCAGCAGCCGCGCGGTAGTGGTGACATCGAACGCCTCTACCGCACACAGGGCGCTATATTCGCCCAGGCTGTGCCCGGCGACATAGTCCCCCTTTTCGGAGAGGCGCAGTCCGCCCTCCTTTTCCATCACCCGCAGCGTCGCAATCGCGTTGGCCATGATCGCAGGTTGGGCATTCTCAGTCAGTGTCAGGTCGCTGTCCGGCCCGTCGCACATGATCCGGAACAGATGCTGGCCCAGCGCATCATCGACTTCCTGAAAAAGTTCGCGCGCGGCTGGGCTGGCTTCGGCCAGCGCCTTGCCCATACCGACCGACTGACTGCCCTGTCCGGGGAAAAGAAACGCGCGCATATTTTTCCTTTGCTTGTGGGGCATGCTTGTGTTGCACCGGCGCGCCGCAGCCGCCTTAACTCTGGCTCCATAACGAATTAGGCGCCAGTTGGAAGAGCCTTTGCAAGCCGATAGGCTCCGTTTCAGCCCAGCGTCTTGCCCGCCCGGCCCGCAAGCTCCACAATATATTGCCACGCCACCCGGCCCGAACGGCTGCCGCGCTGGGTCGACCATTGCACGGCCTCGCCCCGGTCAAATGCGAGATCAAAATGCGCCGCATAGCCCGCGATAATATCAAGATAAGCATCCTGATCCAGCGCGTGAAAGCCAAGGCTCAGGCCAAAACGGTCGGATAGTGCCATTTTATCATCAACCACATCCCGCTTGTTGATGGGATCATCCTGTTCGGACAAATGGCGCGGGACGATATGCCGCCGGTTTGACGTAACATACAGCCGCACGTTGCCGGGCCGCGCGCTCGCTCCGCCGTCGAGCAACGAGCGCAATATGCGTGCATCGCCGCCCGCTTCATCAAAGCCCAGGTCATCGATAAAGACAATGAACGGCCGCTCCGCCCCGCGCAGCAAGGCGAATAACGCAGGCAGGCTGCGCAGGGCATCCGACCCGCATTGCATGAGGGCGAGGCCGCCCGTCTGCGCCCGAACTTCGCCCACAACCGCGCCGACGCTTGCAGATTTACCCGTGCCGCGCGCGCCCCAGATCAATGCATCATGGGCGGGCAATCCTGCCGCATGGCGCTGGGTATTTTCCAGCAATGTCGCCTTTTGCGCGTCAATCCCGCGCAGCAACGCATAGCTGGCCGGTCGGAAATCATCCACAGCGCGCGCGCCGATACCATCCCAGACATACGCGGCATGGCTTGCCAGATTGGCGGTTGGCAAAGGTGGCGGAGCGAGACGATCCAGCGCGTCGGCGATGCGGGTAAGCAGATGTTCGTTCATGACGCACGCCTGTACCGGCAAGAGACTTCCACGGCAATGTTGGTCAGCGCAAGTCCCGGAACCTTTGAGCTGTTGCGCGGATCGTTACCCGGCTATAGGCGCGGCAATGAACGAGCCGGCACGATATGAAACGCAAACACTTGGTTGTGATAAGCCCGCAATAGCGGCTGCGGCTGCGCTGCTGCGTGCCGGTGGAATCGTCGCGGTGCCGACCGAAACGGTTTATGGTCTGGCCGGGAATGCGCTCGATTCATCCGCAGTCGCCGCCATTTACGCCGCAAAGGGGCGACCATCGTTTAATCCGCTGATCGTCCATGTCGCCGACCGCGAGGGGGCAGGCGCAATCGCCGATTTCAATCCGGTGGCAGAACGTCTTGCGTCCGCATTTTGGCCTGGCGCCTTGACGATGGTGCTGCCGATACGATCTGACAGCGGCCTTTCACCGCTCATCACTGCTGGCCTGCCGACTGTCGCGCTGCGTATGCCCGCTCACGACGCCATGCGTGCCTTAATCACGGCCAGCGGCGTGCCACTTGCCGCGCCATCGGCCAACGCCAGCGGCGGGATAAGCTCCACCAGTGCCGCCCATGTGCGCGCATCGCTGGATGGACGCATTCCCTTGATTCTTGATGCCGGTGATACCGCGCAGGGTCTGGAATCGACCATCGTTGCGCCTGAGGCCGACCGGATACGCCTGCTTCGTCCCGGCCCGGTGACAGCGGAGCGTCTGGAGGTGATTGCCGGCGTGCCGGTAACGCGCGATCACGGGCACGGTATCGAAGCACCCGGACAAATGACGAGCCATTATGCGCCGTCAAAACCCTTGCGGTTGGATGCATCGCGCGCAGAAGCAGATGAATATCTGATCGGCTTTGGCAGAATGGATTGCGACTTCAATCTGAGCGCGACCGGCGATCTCGTTGTTGCGGCGGCCCGGCTGTTCTCTGCGCTTCATGCCGCAGACGCGAGCGACAAGACGCGGATCGCCGTAGCGCGGATACCGATGCGTGACATCGGCGTCGCCATTAACGACCGGCTGACGCGCGCGGCGGCCTGATCTTTGATTTATTGTTAGGGGCAGTCGCGATAACCGGCATCCCTACATGCCTCCCGATCACGCTTCCGGGCTTCGCGTTCTGCCTTGCGATCGCGCCTGCCACGGTCCCGGTCCGCCTCGTCCTGACTGACGGTGGCCCAGTCCGCCGTTTGCGATGTCGCACGCACGGGAAGAGTTGCAACACCGACAATGGTTTTGGCGACGCACCCCGCTGTCAGGAGGGCGGCCGTCGATATCAAGGCGAAACGTGTAACCGTCATCAAACTACTCTCATAAGCCGCCCAGTGTACCTCATCGATGAGAAATGACTATAGGCTGACCAATCGGCTCAGCCCGCCAATCGGTCACCGAAACTCTTCTTGAGCTTATTGAGCTTGGGCGGGATTACCGCCATGCAATAGGGGTTTTTCGTACCAACCCGTTGCCAGTAATTCTGATGATAATCTTCGGCGCGATACCAGGTCGACAGCCCCTCAATCGCCGTGACGATCGGCGCGTGATAATCGGCCTGCGCACGCGTTATCGCTTGCTGTGCCGCGGCTTCCTGCGCAAGATCATGCGGGAAAATGGCCGAGCGATATTGGGTGCCGGTGTCGTTGCCCTGCCGATTGAGGGTCGTGGGATCATGCGTCGCGAAGAAGATGTCGAGCAGATTGTCGTATGAGATAACGTCCGGGTCGAAATAAATGCGGATCGCTTCCGCATGACCCGTGGCGCCGCCGCACACCTGTTCATAGGTCGGGTTGGCGACCACGCCGCCGATATATCCGCTCTCGACAGCGTTTACGCCTTTCAGCCCCAGATACACAGCTTCGGTGCACCAGAAACACCCGCCAGCCAGTGTCGCAACCTGTTCGCTCATCGGTTCATCCTGCAAAACTACGCCCCGCCAATCGCGGAGCGAGGAGATAACAGAAACCGCGAGCCGCACCCCATAAAGGAAATCCGAAGCTCGTTGTTCCCTAAGATCAGGTAGGAACGAACTTCGGATTCATCAAGCATAGCACCAGAACGTCTTGCGCAATATTGGATCGGTTTGCGATCCGATTGCATCGGCCCGAATGCTCTATCCTTTTGTCTTACCGCATTTTCCGAGTCGTCAGGTGATTCCACCTGACTGGAAAACGCTCTATTTGCGCCGTCCCCGCGATGTGCCGAGGCCAATCTTCTTCGCCAGTGTCCGGCGCTGCTCAGCATAATTTGGCGCGACCATCGGATAATCCGCCGGCAAATTCCACTTGGCGCGGTAATCATCCGGGGTCATCTTGTAATGCGTCATCAAATGGCGCTTGAGCATCTTGAGCTTTTTACCATCTTCGAGGCACACGATATAGTCTGCCTTGATCGACGAGCGAATGGACACCGCCGGTTCTTGGCGAACCTCCGCCACAACAGGTCCATCACCGAGTCCTGCCAGAGCAGAATGGACGTTGCCGATCAATACCGGAAGATCGGAAACCGCAACGCTGTTATTGGAAACATGCGCGGCAACAATGTCCGCCGTAAGGGTGATCAACATTTCATTTAAAGCGGCTTTATCGTCCATTTTCTAACTCCTTTTTTATCGCGACCCAATTATTAAGGGTATATAATGTTTTTAGAAAATAACTTTAATCGTAAAGTCTTGAAATATCAATACGATTTTACATGGATTAGACATCTATTTGATAACTCAACGCATCATAGGGTGTACCATCACTGCCTTTATAATAGGATGGTCGGCAATGAATGTTTTCGAATCCCATTTTACTGTATAATTTCACAGCCGGATTGTTGGCGCGTACTTCGAGGTGAAGCTTTTTGATGCCTGCCTTGCGCGCGGAACCAAGACAGTCTTCCAGCAGTGCCTCACCAATTCCGCGTCTGCGCCATTCACTGCCCACCGCGAGCAGCATCAACTCGGCTTCATCGCTGACATAGCGGGTTAGCGTAAACCCCATGAAAGCGGCATTCACGCGCGCAATCGCTAGGGAAACGCGTGGCAAAGCCGTAAATCCGGAAAGTTGCCGACTGTTCCACGCCTCCCCAAAGCGTGGATCGAAGGCATCGGCCATGATCGCCATCGCCGCAGCTTCTGCGCGCACGTCGGGGCGAACATGGGTGGTGATGGACAACTGCGGCGTCAAAATGTCATCCGTGCGGCCGAAGGTACGGCGTCCGCATTACGCCCGTAAAGCGGCGCGGCTGTGGCACGGACATGCGCGGCAGGCAGCATGGGGAAATCGGCTGCGTCAGGATGGAGCGTCACCGCGTCACCAAAGCTCCGCGCCGTTACCAGCACCTCCGCACCCGACCCATAAAGCCGGTGCTCGGTCACCAACGCACTTAAGCTGTTGATGGGCGTGGAGGCCGGCGACGTCAGCGGTGCAAGACTATGTCGATCAAATTTTTGCCAGAAAAGCTCGCCATGCCCACCCGTGATGACTGCCACAATGGCTTCTGCACCCTCCGCAGGATGAATACGCTGCGCAGCCAACGCCACCATAGCGAGTGCGCTGAAGCCGCAGACCGGCGCCTCCCATGCGTAACCGAGCGCACGCGCCGCGGCCAGTCCGACGCGCAAGCCGGTGAAGCTGCCCGGACCGGTATCCACCGCAATCCCGCCCGCCCGCCCACCGCCAGGCAAAGCAGCGATACGGGGCATCAACTGCTCTGCGTGACCACGGCCGATTACATCATGATAACGCGCAACGCAGACTTCGTCGTCAAACAACGCGAGCGACAGGGCTTCGGTGGCGGTTTCTATAACCAGTTGGCGCAACATCAAACCCAAAACGGACGAAAAGATGATCTGCGCTTAAAAGATTTATCCGAAAATGCAAATGTACCTTTTTGCCAGCGGTTGAGTTTAAACCGCCAATACTTCGGTGACTTCCGGCACATAATGCTTCAACAGCGATTCTATACCGTTTTTCAGGGTCGCGGTTGAAGATGGGCAGCCCGAACATGCGCCCTGCATTTTCAGATATACTTTGCCGCTGTCGAACCCGCGATAGATGATATCGCCGCCGTCATTCGCCACCGCTGGGCGCACCCGCGTTTCAATCAGCTCACGAATTTGCGCAACGATGTCGGCATCTTCGGGCTTGTCCCCCAGATCTTCGTCATCAAGCGGAACGCTGATGCCCGATGCCGTGCCACTGCGGAACAGCGGCATGTCCGCCACGAAATGATCGAGCAACGTCATGATGACATCGCCCTTCACCTGTGCCCATTCCGACCCCGGTGCGATAGTGACCGACACAAAATCGCTGCCGAAAAAAACGCCCGTAACATCGCCCAGCGTAAACAACGCCTCAGCGAGCGCAGATGCTTCCGCTTCTTCGGCTGTGGAAAAGTCGCGCGTGCCTGCACTCATCACTGCGCGACCGGGCAGGAATTTGAGCGTGGCGGGATTGGGCGTCTGTTCGGTTTCTATCAGCATCGCCCTTATTTGGGCGCTCACCGTGATGTTATCAAGGCGTTGATTGGGTGATGACAACAAAGATAAAGATAAGGAGTAGTGGTTAGTCGAAATCGCCCACTGTATCTTGCAAGCCGAGCGCTAAAGAGTCATGAAAGGTCCTCGATGGTAGTTTCAGCGCGAATATGAGGTCTGAATGAACACGAGGCGGGTAATTTTGCGAATTTGGATTGTTTTCGCAGTTTTCTGGGTGGCGGCTTTCGGGTTGAAATATCGGCTCGCCCAAAATGCACATGAAGATGCCGTCAGCGCTGTCAGGATTGCCAATGTGAGCCGTCGAATTTACGAGGACGCGGGACTTTTGGACCCGGGTGAAGCAGCGTCCCCAGAACAAGAGGAGCTTGCGGCCAGCACTGATGCTGATGCCGATGAAGCTCTCCAATTTTTATTGGGGGGCTTGATTGTGGGGTCGCTTATTATCGCAGCATTGCATTGGATCGTATCCGGAGCGGCACGCGAAGATACTACAGCGCCCTAAATTCAGACTAGGATGCTTCCAGACAAAGCTTTTGCTTGCTTTTTAATAGAAATACGCGCATAGGCCTCCGCAGCGCAGCATATGCGGCCTTCGGCCCATGAAGCGATTGGTAGCGTGATCGTCCCCGTTTGTAACCAAATGGCGGACCGGCCAATGAACTGCGCTGTAGCTTTGAGGCTTCCCTTTTCACGCGGGTCGTTTCGTGAACCCGCTTCGCGTCCGCCCTGTTTTGGGGCGCAATTGGCGCGTGGCTCATTTGTGAGTATCCAAAATGCAATTTAAAGACCTTGGCCTGGCCGAGCCCCTGTTGAAGGCGCTTGCCGCCAAAAATTATGAAAACCCGACACCGATTCAGGCACAGGCTATTCCGCCCCTGCTCGAAGGGCGCGACCTGTGCGGTATCGCGCAGACCGGCACCGGCAAGACGGCGGCATTCGCCCTGCCCTCGCTCGATTATTTCTTCCGTAACCCGAAGACGACCCCGCTGCACAGCGCGCGAATGCTGGTGTTGTCGCCAACCCGCGAACTGGCGGCGCAAATCGCCGACAGCTTTCGCGATTATGCTCGCTTCATGCGCCTGTCGGTGCAGACCGTGTTCGGCGGCGTGCCGATCAACAAGCAGATCCGCGGGCTTCAGGCGGGTGTCGATATCCTCGTCGCCACGCCGGGCCGCCTGATTGATCTGATCGAGCAGCGCGCGTTCCACCTCAACGGCGTGGAGATTTTCGTGCTCGATGAAGCGGACCAGATGATGGACATGGGCTTTATCCTGCCGCTCAAGCGGCTCGTGAAGATGCTGCCCAAACAGCGCCAGAACCTGTTCTTCTCGGCCACCATGCCCAAGGAAATCGCCGAGCTGGGCGGACAGTTCCTTAATGACCCGGTGCGCGTATCGGTTGCTCCGCAATCGACCACTGCCGAGCGCGTCAGCCAATATGCGACCTTCGTCAATCAGGCGGAGAAGCAGGCATTGCTGACCATCACCGTGCGCGGTGAAGATATCGACCGCGCGCTGATCTTCACCCGCACCAAGCATGGCGCGGATCGGGTCGTGCGCTATCTGGAGGGCGCAGGCATTCCCGCCGCCGCCATTCATGGCAACAAAAGCCAGGCCCAGCGCACCACCGCTTTGCAAGCCTTCCGTCAGGGCAAGGTCAAGCTGCTCGTCGCGACCGACATCGCCGCGCGCGGTATCGATGTGACCGGCGTCAGCCATGTCATCAATTACGAGCTGCCCAATGTCGCCGAGCAATATGTCCACCGCATCGGCCGCACGGCCCGCGCAGGTGCAGACGGCATCGCGATCAGCTTTGTTGCGGATGACGAGCGCCCATTTCTACGCGCGATCGAAAAGATCACACGCGTGAAGTGCGACATTGTGCCGCTGCCGGAGAATTTCGGCGAAGTCGTGCGCAGCCTGCCCAAGCCTGCGCCTGATCGTCGCCCGGCCCGCCCGGATGGTCGCCGCCCCTCTGCCGATGGACGACGCCCTGATGGACGCCGTGCAGACGGTCAGGGTCGCCGCGAAGATTTCCGCCGCACCGAGCGTCCCCAAGGGGAACGTCCTGCCGCTGGCGCTGAGCGCGCCCATCGTCCCGAGCGCCCGCGCGGCGATGGTGCACCTTCCCATACGCCCGGCAATAACGATGGTGCGCGTCGCTCATTCGGCCGCCCCAACAACGCGGTCGGCGCACACAAAGGTACGGTGCGGAAATTCGACGGCCGTTAATTCGGTCGAGCACGCAAGTCGAAAATGAAATTTGGGCGGGAGGCAAAGGCTTCCTGCCCATTTTCTTTGCCCCGATTACAGGGCAGCCGGTGATATTGTCAGTGGCCATTCATAAAAATGGCGCTAGGTTCGCAGGCTTATGAACCACAGCTTCCGGCGTTCCGCCTCCTCCCTCGCCCTCACCCTGTTACTGGTCGGTGCCATTACGGCGCCGCTCGATGCGCGCGTTGCGCCTCACACCAGGTCAGCGAAGCTCGCTCCACCAGCCAAAGCCGCCGCGCCCAAGCCGCCGGAACGCCCCTGGCTCTATGCCAACAGCGACGTGCCGATCGACACCGCATGGACATTCGGCACGCTTCCCAATGGATTGCGCTATGCCGTGCGCCGCAATGGCGTGCCGCCGGGTCAGGTGTCGATCCGCCTGCGCATCGACGCCGGATCGTTGATGGAACATGACAATGAACTGGGCTTCGCACACTATATGGAGCACCTGACCTTTCGCGGGTCGAAATATGTGCCCGATGGAGAATCCAAACGCATCTGGCAGCGGCTCGGCGTCACCTTTGGCAGCGACAGCAACGCCCAGACGACGCCGACCGGCACCACCTATGCGCTCGACTTGCCGCAAGCCGATGCTGCCGGACTGGACGAAAGTTTCAAGATCCTGTCGGGGATGATGACGACGCCCAATATCGTCCCATCTGCCGTCGACGCCGAACGCGCCGTAGTGCTCGCCGAAATGCGCGAGAGTACTGGCCCGGATACCAAGGTCAGCGATGCCAGCCGTGCTTTGTTCTTCGCCGGACAGCCACTGGCCACGCACAATCCCATCGGCACCGCCGCCAGCCTGAACGCTGCCACCGCTTCCGCCATGCAGGCGTTCCACGATCGCTGGTATCGCCCGGAAAACGCGGTTATCTCGATTGCCGGAGACATTGATCCGGCCGACATCGAAGTGCTGATCAAGAAATATTTCGCGCCGTGGAAAGGGGGCGGCCCGGCCGTAGCCGCACCCGATTTCGGCAAACCCAATCCGGGCGCGCCCACCAGCACCGTTGTCGTGCAACCAGGCACCGCGACGGGCATCAGCCTCGCATGGTTGCGGCCGTGGCTGCCCAAGGCCGACACCATCGCCTATAACCAGCGCAAGCTGACCGATATGGTGGCGCTGCAAATCATCAACCGCCGTCTGGAACAGGCCGCGCGCGCACCCGGCGCCAGCTTCCTCGAAGCCAGTGTCAATATGGATGACATCAGCCGATCGGTCGATGGCACCTTTGTGGCGATCACGCCCGCCGGTCCCGACTGGGAAAAGGCGCTGAACGAAGTGCGCGCGATCATCGAGGATGCCCGCACCACCGCGCCAACCGATGCGGAAATCGCCCGCGAATATGTGCAATTCGATACTGCGCTCGCCATTCAGGTTGAAAATCAGGACACCGAGCCGGGGTCCAAACAGGCGAGCGACCTTACGAGCGCAGTAGATATTCGCGAAACCACTGTCTCATCACAAGCCGCGCTCGATATTTTTCGTGCCGCGAAGGCGGGGATGACCCCCGCCGTTATGCTCGATTCCACCCGGCGCATGTTCAGCGGTGACGCCATGCGCGCGATACTGGTCCTTCCCGTACCCCAGCCGGATGCCTCAACACGGCTGACAACCGCATTGGCCCTGCCGGTGACTGCCGCCACATCAGCGCGCCTGACCGCGGACAGTGTGACGATGGCTGACCTGCCTTCACTCGGCAAGCCCGGCAAGGTCGTGTCCCGCAAGCCGGTCGGCGCGCTCGACATGGAGTTCGTGACCTTTGCCAATGGCGTCAAGATGACGCTGTTCGCCAATAGCGCCGAAAGCGGCAAGGTACGCATCAATGTCCGCTTTGGGCATGGGCAGCAGGATTTATCGCCAACGCGCAATCAACCCAACTGGGCTGCTGGCTACATACTTGGCGCGAACGGCATCGGCAAGCTGGGCCAGCGCGACCTAGACGAGCTGACCAATGGCCGCAGGCTGGGTTTCAGTTTCAATATCGATGACGACGCTTTCGAACTGGGCGCTGTAACACGCCCTGCGGACTATCGCGATCAGTTGCGCCTGTTTGCGACCAAGCTCGCCTATCCGGGCTGGGATGCTGCCCCGATCGCGCGGGCCAAGGCGGGCCTGCTCGCCGCCTATGATGCGACATCGGCCGCGCCCGATAGTGTGTTGGGGCGCGACCTCGGCTGGCTGCTCCGCAACAAGGATGCGCGCTTCCGTTCGCCGGACAAGGCGGAGATCGCGGCGCTGACTCCCGATGCCTTCCGCAAGCTGTGGCAACCAATATTGCAGCACGGCCCCGTTGAGGTGCAGATTTTCGGTGATGTGAAGGCGGATGACGCGATCAGTGCAGTGGCGGAAACGTTCGGCGCCCTGCCCCACCGTAAAAATCGCAAAGTCCGGACCGACAGTGCGCATGTGCGCTTTCCTGCGCACAATGAAACTCCGTTGATATTGCATCATAGCGGGGACGCCGATCAGGCGGCAGCGACCATCGCATGGCCGACCGCATCGGGCCTTGACGATACCAAGGACGCCCGCGCGCTCGATGTGCTTTCGCAGATCATCAGCGACCGCCTGTTTGAAAAGCTGCGCTCGGTCGATGGCGCAAGCTATAGCCCCAATGCCGCCTCCAACTGGCCGTTTTCCTTTGAGAATAGCCAAGGATATCTGTTGGTCAGCAGCCAGTTGAAGCCAGAACGGATCGATTATTTCTACACGCTTATCGGCCAGATCGCCGTCGATCTGGCGACCAAGCCGGTCAGTGAAGACGAGCTGGCGCGCGTCATCGCACCCACCCGCCAGATGCTGTCACGCGCAAGCACCGGCAACGCTTTCTGGATGACCCAGATGGAGGGGGCGACGCAAGACCCGCGCTATATCAACGCCATGAATTCGCTTGGAACCGAGATGCTGGACGTGACGGCCGCAGACCTTCAGGCGCTGGCGAAAAAATATCTCGTGCCTGAAAAGAGCTATTCGGTTGTCGTGCTGCCGCAGGATGGCGGACCGACTTCCTGAAATTCATATGACGAATGGAAATCCGAGGCAGACCTCAAAGAATATATTTCGACAGGTCGGTATCGCGCGCGATGCTGGCAAGCTGGCTATCGACATAAGCCGCGTCGATCACCAGCGTTTCGCCCTTCCGGTCCTCGGCGTGAAAGCTGACATCCTCCAGCAGCTTTTCCATTACAGTTTGCAATCGACGCGCGCCGATGTTCTCGATCTGCGAATTCACCTCCGCAGCAATCTTGGCGACCGCACGGATACCATCGGCGCGCAGGTCGATCGTCACGCCCTCGGTTGCCAACAACGCCCGATATTGCTCGGCGAGCGACGCCTTGGTGTCGGACAGGATCGCCACGAAATCTTCCTCGGTCAGCGCCGACAACTCCACGCGGATCGGCAGGCGTCCCTGTAGTTCGGGCAGCAGATCGCTCGGCTTGGCGACATGAAACGCGCCGCTGGCGATGAACAGCACATGGTCGGTCTTCATCGGGCCATATTTGGTCGACACCGTCGTGCCCTCGATCAATGGCAGCAAGTCACGCTGAACGCCCTCACGGCTGACCGACCCGCCGCGCACATCACTGACCGCGATCTTGTCGATCTCATCCAGGAACACGATGCCGTTCTGCTCGGCATCATGCAACGCCACGCGCGCGACATCGTCCTGATCGAGGCGCTTGTCCTGCTCCTCCTCGACCAGTCGGTCCCACGCCTCCGCCACGCGCAGTTTCCGGCGCTTTTTGGGTTGCTGTCCGAATGCCTTGCCCATCATGTCGGACAGGTTGATCATGCCGATCTGCCCGCCCATGCCGGGAATTTCCATCGGCATCGATGGCGCTTCGGCGACCTCGATTTCGACCTCGGCATCGTTCATCTGGTCAGCTTCGATCTTGTGCCGATAGGACAAGCGCGTGGCCTCGCTAGCTTCCTTGCCGGTCAGCGCATCGAGCAGGCGCTCCATCGCCGCTTCCGATGCGGCTTTGCGCACGCCCTCGCGCCGCCGGTCCCGCTCCAGCCGCACCGCTTCCTCAACCAGATCGCGCACGATCTGGTCCACGTCCCGGCCAACATAGCCGACCTCGGTGAACTTGGTCGCCTCCACCTTGACGAACGGAGCGTCGGCCAGCTTGGCGAGACGGCGCGAAATCTCGGTCTTGCCGCACCCTGTGGGGCCGATCATCAGGATGTTCTTCGGTGTCACCTCATCGCGCAGCGCACTGTCGAGCTGCTGCCTGCGCCAGCGATTGCGCATCGCCACGGCGACGGCCCGCTTGGCATCTTTCTGGCCGATGATATGCGCGTCAAGCGCAGTGACAATCGCTTTGGGAGTCAGATCAGGATTCATAATATCGGGGACTCTGCTGGAAGAAGGAGGTCAAACTGCGCTGTCGAGTGTTTCAACCGTGATGTTGCTGTTGGTATAGACGCACAGGTCGGCGGCGATCGCCATTGCCTTGCGCGCGATCAGCTCGGCGTCGGCTTCATATTCCTGCAATCCACGGGCGGCGGCGAGCGCGAAATTGCCGCCCGATCCGATCGCGGCAATGCCGTCCACAGGCTCCAGCACATCGCCGTTGCCGGTAAGTATCAGCGTGATGTCCTTGTCTGCAACGACCATCATTGCCTCAAGGTTGCGCAGATATTTGTCAGTCCGCCAATCCTTC
>JBDTLS010000027.1:0-18530 GCA_039934655.1 Sphingobium sp. | reverse complement strand
GTCTCGATGTTGCGCGCAATCCAGCCTGTGGCAAACGTCAGCGCTTTGTTGGGTACGGGCTTTGTACATGTCATCGCTAGCTCCTGCGATCGCTTACGTCACAAACTAAGTCGTTTGAATTCAATCCGGCCTGTGCGCCGGTGACCGCCGCTGCAGCGCGGATGACGGCGTTGAAATCCTGGGACTTGAGACTGGCACCCCCAACCAGCACCCCGCCAACCTCGGGCAGGGCCAGAACAGTCTCAGCGTTGCCCGGCGTGATCGACCCACCATAGAGGACTCGAATTGGCCGTTCGTGATCCCCCATCAGCGCCTTTAACTGCCTACGGATGTGGCGATGGACCTCGGTGATCTCATCGGGATGAGGTGTCCGGTCGGTTCCGATGGCCCAAAGAGGCTCATAGGCGATGGCGCTTCCCGAAATAAGGCGCCTATCGACTGGAAGACTTGCCTCGAGCTGCGCCGCGCAAACCTGCAGTGCCGAGCCTGCGTCGCGCTGAGCTTGGGTTTCGCCGATACAGATGATGGCGGAAAGTCCGGCCCGCCAGGCCGCGGCCGCTTTTGCAGCAACCATGGTATCGGTTTCCTGATGGTTCCGACGCCGTTCCGAATGTCCTACAATGACAGCGCTGGCGCCGGCATCCTTAAGCATCTCGGCACTGATATCCCCGGTAAAGGCCCCTGCCCTTTCGGAGGCACAATCCTCGGCACCGATAGCGACGTCCCTCACGCTTGCTTCGACCGCGCGCCAAATGAGCGTGCTTGGAACGCAGATCAGGACATCATTCGCACCCGCAGACGTACGGGCGCACTGCGAAATCGCCCGAATTTCGCCGAGCTGAGCGCCGAGCCCATGCATTTTCCAATTGCCGACGATGAGCAGCGGCACACGCAGATGTCCTGGTTGATTTTCGATAGCCTTCGGATTTGCCATGAAAGGCGATGGCGCGATGCGGTCGGAAACTACTCATACGCCGCGCAGCTTTGCCTCCGCCCGTCGATCGGACGGGTGAATTGGCTGTTATGCTTGTCGATTGAG
Organism: Sphingobium sp.; assembly: GCA_039934655.1. Taxonomy (GTDB): domain Bacteria; phylum Pseudomonadota; class Alphaproteobacteria; order Sphingomonadales; family Sphingomonadaceae; genus Sphingobium. The sequence continues at coordinate 17,491 of JBDTLS010000027.1, read as the reverse complement.
GCAGCAACGTGAGTAGTTACCGATGCTCGTGGCCATAGGCCGAACGGCTTATGACGTTCTGTGGATCATGCAAATTTCTGCGGACCCAACCGGTCTATGACATTCGCCTTCAAGGACCGGTGATCCCTAACTCCGCGCGAAATGACGGGATCGACATTTTGGAACTTGATCGCCGTGCTGAGCCGCTCCAGCGCCGGAGAGCGCATTGAACAACCTTGCGCCCGATGCAACCATGGTCCGGCCAGGTAATGCGCGTAAGGCGATACCCGACCTGTCGGTCGACAGAATCGGGAAGTCCTATGGCAACCGCGTTGTGCTGCAGGACATATCGCTCGAGGTCTCACGGGGCGAGGTGGTTGGCCTGTTGGGACCAAATGGAGCTGGCAAGACTATCTGCTTCTACGCGATCATCGGTATCGTTGCCGTGGATCAAGGTCGGATCCTGCTCGGCACGAATGACGTGACCCATCTTCCAACCCCCGATCGCGCTCGGCTCGGCATTGGTTATCTCCCGCAGGAGGCATCCATATTTCGCGGCATGACAGTCGCACAGAATATCACCGCGGTCCTCGAACTGATCGAGGACGATCCGGAAAAGCGCAGCAAGACGCTCGAAGGTCTCCTGCACGAATTCCGGATCGATCATGTCCGCGATACGTCGGCAATCGCCCTTTCCGGGGGCGAGCGTCGACGCTGCGAGATCGCACGCGCTGTCGCGGCCAATCCATCAATCCTGCTGCTCGATGAACCGTTCGCCGGCGTCGATCCACTGTCGATCATCGACATCAAGATCATGGTGAAAGATCTCAAAAAGCGCGACATCGCCGTCTTGATCACTGACCACAATGTTCACGAGATGGTCGAACTCGTTGATCGGGCCTACGTCATTTATGAAGGACGTATGCTTTTCCAGGGCGGTCCACACGAGCTGATCGCCGATCCACAGGTACGTCATCTCTATCTCGGTGATAATTTCGCACCTTAAGGGCGCATCGAAGGAGATGACTTTGGTTGAGACCTGCCCCCAACACCATCGATCCGACCACGTGCCACCTATTTCCAAGGCTGCGGCAAGGGAACGGGCACCCGCGACCTCGATCTGGACATGCCCGATGCATCCCGAGATCCATCGAAACGAGCCTAGCGACTGTCCCATCTGCGGCATGGCCCTTGAGCCCGAGGTGCCAGTCGTTGACGCCGGGCCCAGCCCCGAACTCGCAGACTTCACGCGGCGTCTTCTGATCGCGGGGACGTTGAGCGTCCCGCTGCTTTTTTTCTCGATGGTTTCCGAGATGTTGGGGTTGCATCTCCTGAGTCCATCGGCGTCGCCCTGGGTCCAGCTGGCGCTTACAGCACCGATTGTTCTTTGGGCAGGCGCCCCCTTCTTTCAGCGCGGCTGGGTATCGATCAGGACCTGGCATCTCAATATGTTCACTCTGGTCTCGATCGGTGTGGGCGCGGCCTTTCTCTACAGCGTGACAGCGACGCTGGCCCCCGGCCTGTTTCCGCCTGGTCTGCGAATGCATGACGGGATGGTGCCGGTCTATTATGAAGCGGCTGGCGTCGTCGTGGCGCTCGTTCTGCTCGGGCAGGTGCTGGAATTGAAAGCGCGCGCCGCTACCGGGCAGGCCATTCGTGCCCTGATGGACCTTGCCCCCAAGACGGCTCGCCATATCCTCGCCGATGGCCGTGAGGAGGATGTGCCGCTGGTCTTGGTCCATGTCGGCGATCGTTTGCGGGTCCGCCCTGGGGAGGCGATCCCGGTGGATGCCGTGGTCATCGATGGGCGATCATCGGTCGATGAATCGATGTTGACTGGCGAGCCTGCACCGGTCCTCAAGACGCCCGCTATGATGGTCACGGGTGGCACCACCAATGCGACCGGCAGCCTCATCATCGAAGCCCGTGCGGTCGGGGCCGATACCATCCTGGCCCGGATTGTCGCCATGGTGGCGCAGGCGCAACGCAGTCGCGCACCCATCCAGGCGCTCGCGGATCGGATATCGGGCTGGTTCGTGCCGCTCGTTGTGATCATCGCGCTCGTGACCTTCATCACATGGATGCTGGTCGGGCCAGAACCCCGTTTTGGCCATGCGCTGCTGAACGCCATCTCCGTGCTGATCATCGCCTGTCCCTGCGCGCTGGGCTTGGCGACCCCGATGTCGATCATGGTCGGGACAGGGCGCGGGGCTCATGCCGGTATCCTGATCAAGCAGGCCGAGGCGCTCCAGGCACTCGACCGGATCAATACGCTGGTGATCGACAAGACCGGGACGCTCACTGAGGGCAAGCCCCGTTTGATAGCGACGGAGGTGCTCGGCGCGATCAGCGCGGAGACGCTACTTGCCATAGGAGCCGCGCTGGAAGGACGGTCCGAACACCCGCTAGCGCGCGCGGTCGTTGGCGCCGCGACGGCGGCCAAACAGCAGCTCGATCCCGTCGATCACTTTGAATCCCAGACCGGCCTCGGCGTCAGCGGAACTGTCGGTGAGCGCGCAGTCGTGATTGGCAGCGCCGCACAAATGCAGCGTATTGGCGTCGATCCGAAACCGTTCACCGAAAAGGCCGACGGCTTTCGCCGCGATGGGGCAGGCGTCATGTTCATCGCCCTAGATGGCCAGCTTGCCGGCATTCTGGCGGTCGCGGATCCCATACGGGCCGAGGCAGGCAAGGCGATTGCCACGCTGAAAACCAGGGGATTGCGTATCGTGATGCTCACCGGCGACAACCGCGTTACCGCGGAGGCCGTGGCCCGCCAGGTCGGCGGGATCGACACCATTCACGCCGACCTCAAACCCGAGGACAAAGCGCGGATCATCGGTGACCTGCAGCGAGCTGGAGCGCGCGTCGCCATGGCCGGTGATGGCATCAACGATGCGCCGGCGCTTGCGGCCGCCGATGTCGGGATTGCCATGGGCACCGGCACTGACGTGGCCATCGAAAGTGCTGGCATCACGCTAACGCAGGGCGACCTCTCGGCGATCGTTCGAGCTCACACACTGGCGCGGGCGACAATGCGCAACATTCGCCAAAACTTGTTCTTTTCGTTCGTCTTCAACGGCGTCGGCATTCCGGTAGCTGCAGGCATATTCTATCCGCTGAATGGGTTGCTCTTATCGCCGATGCTCGCTGGCGCCGCGATGGCGCTTTCCTCGGTCACGGTGGTTCTGAACGCGCTGAGGCTGAACCGGGTCCGTTTGTGACGGCCCGAGCCACCTTTGTCGTTTGGGACAGCCTGTGATCGTCCCTGAGAGACAGAGACGCTCCGCCGCTGCGCGCCAGGCCGGAAGGACGCATGGCAAGGGGATGCATCCATGATCCATTATGATCGGAGGCTGCGCTCCCTGGCGGTCCTGCTCGCCATGCTGGCGGGATTTGTCGACGCGATCGGCTTTCTCAAGCTTGGCGGCATGTTCGTCTCGTTCATGAGCGGGAATTCGACGCGGCTGGCCGTTGGTATCGCCACGGGGTCGGGAGCCGCCCTGCTTGCCGCTACGCTGATCGCTGCCTTCGTTGCCGGGGTCGTCGCCGGATCACTATTGTCCGCTGCCGTTCCGCATAGCCGAAAGACTGTGGTGCTGATTGGCGTCGCTATTCTCTTGGCAACGGCGGCACTGCTCAGTCGATGGCATCTCGAGCGAGGCGCCATGCCCGTGATGGCTTTTGCCATGGGTTGCGCCAATACAGTGTTTCAGCGCGACGGCGAAGTTAGTGTGGGGGTGACCTATATGACGGGCGCGCTCGTGAAGGTCGGGCAGCGCATCGGCGCTGCGTTTCTGGGCGGGGATCCACTGGGCTGGCTTCCCTATCTGCTGTTGTGGTTCGGTCTGGTCACCGGCGGCATTTTAGGCGCTGTGTCCTATTCCTTTATCGGGATGGACTGTCTTTGGGGGGCATCAGCCGCAGCCTTCATCCTGGCATCTTTGGCGCCTCGAGGCTCGGTTTAGCTGGGCGATGTGCCTGGCGCGCGATAGGCAATATAATTGGACTTCGGCACCACCTTTATGCCGGTGCCCATCATCATTGTCACAGGCCGCCCGGTTGCCGAGTAATGGAAGCGATCCGTTCAGCCAATGCACGCTTTACGTCCGTCGATACGATTTCGCCGATCGCACTATCGACCGTACGCAAATGGCGCCGCAGGTCATAAAGCTGATCGAGCAGCGACAGGACTACGGGCAAAGCCGCCTCATTGACATCCATGTCCTCACGCAGTTCGTAGATCAGATGGACGCGTGCGATATCGATGTCCTCAAAGACATATTGTCCATGCTCAACGTCTGGCCTGACCCAGTTGTTGGTGATCCAGCGCGCAAGGTCATCCTGCTCAAGCCCGTCGATCCGGGTCACGAGCACATCGAAGCCGATCATGGTACGCTCTCCATCTTTCCTCTCGGATTGACAGCGTCCTGCTGTTTCCACTCCCGTACAAAGTCGCTGAGCGCTGCATCCGGCTTGCCGATCATGACACGAAGTGTGGCGTAGAGGTCGCCTGAGGCATGGCCTCTGGACTGCGGGACGCCGCGGCCGCGCAATCTCAGTTCGGTTCCGCTATCAGAACCTGCGGGGATCTGCATCTTCACCGGCCCACGCGGTGTTCGTACCTCGACAGGACCGCCGAGCACGGCCTCCGACAGGGATATGGGCAGGGTCAGCCTGATATCGTGACCGCTGCGCTCGAAGAAGGGGTGAGGCATGACGTGAATCTCGATGAGGGCATCGCCAGGAGTGCCGCCATTGGTGCCAGCTCCGCCTTGACCGCGCAGCCGCATCACGAGCCCTTCATTTGCGCCGGCGGGGATTTTGACGTCCAGGATCCTACCATCCGGTAGCGTGAGCCTGCGCGTCGCGCCGTTGACCGCCTCAAGGAATTCGGTCGTGAGGACATATCGTTCGTCGTTTCCGTCGGAACGGAACGTGCCGCCGGGTCGCCTTCCGGCTCCAAACATCGAACCAAAAATGTCTCCGAGATCGCCTGTGTCCCAGTTCCCCTGCGCGCCCTGGCTGTATCGGTGGCCGGAGGCGCCGTCGGCATGCTCGCGATAAGATGGGCGCTGCGCGCGCTCCTGCCCGGCCGCATCGATTTCGCCGCGATCATATTGTGCGCGCTTGTCAGGGTCGGACAGCAGCCCATTGGCGGCAGCGATCTTCTTGAAGAGCTCTTCGGCTTTTGCGCTACCCGGATTAAGATCTGGATGATGTTGCTTGGCAAGCTTCCTATAAGCTTTGCGGATGGCATCCTGGCTGGCATCCCGCGCGACGCCCAGTATTTTATAAGGGTCGTCCACGCTCTCATTTCCTTAGATGGCGGCAGCACTTGGTTGGGTACAGCTCAGCCTTGCAACGCAAATGGCCGTCACCGCTCAAATCTTAGGCGAGGACAGGTACCCGTTCGGCGGTCTCGAGGGGGATTTCCTTGGCGGCATTGGCGCCGGCGATGCGCCCAAAGGCGAAGCATTCGCCGATATTGCCGCCTCCTTGATAGAGAAACGAGTATATCGAACCGAGCTCGCCCGCCGAATAGAGGCGCGGGATCGGTTTTCCATCGACCGCGATGATCTGCGCATCCTTGTTGCGCCTCGGACCACCTTGTGTGTTGACGAGCGCCGCCGTCAATTCCATCGCATAAAAGGGCGGGGTCGCCAGTGGCGCGAGGCTGCCAGGGCTGCGACCCCAGTTGCTATCCATGCCGTGCGCGGCGCCTTCGTTGTAATGGTCGATCGTTCCGTCGAGGGAGGCCGGTGAAACATCGATCAGTTTCGCGAGTTCCCAAACTGTATCGGCCTTCTTGATCCACCCCTTGTCGACCTCGCGCAGATTATCGTCGCTCCAGTCGTAGCGATTGCCGTGAACGACATCCCAGTCGGCAGTGGCCTTGCCGATATGACCCGACAACCGATAGGTTTCATCGAAGATCATGTGGATCGGCGTGGGCAGTGTCTGCTGCATCCAGGCCCCATGTCGCTCGACCTTGCCATGAAAGTCGCCGACCGAACAAGGCTCGCCCTCCATCGTGAAACGCGTGCCATCAGCGCCGACGAAGATGTAGCTGTTGCCATGGGGCAGGTTGAGCCACTGGGCGACGGGAATTTCGCGCACCTTGAAGGAGAGTATTGGCCCCGAGACATTATTCATGTGCCATAGCTCGGCGCCGATCTCGGACGCCATGCGTATCCCATCGCCAGTATTATAAGGGGTCCCGACCGGATAAAGGTTCGGCAGGCCATCGACGAAGGTCCTGAGCATAGTCGGATTGGCCTCAAACCCGCCACAGGTCAGGACAACGGCGCGCCGCGCACGGATTGCGAAACACTTGCCGCCGCGCTCCGCAATAACACCGACAATCTTCCGACCGTCTTTCACGAGGCTTATGGCAGGCGTGTCATAGAATATGGTGATCGGACGCGCTGCAACTGCGGACTCGATCACACGCCACAACCGCTCGCCGCCAATCGGGCCCTCGCCATTTTTCAGAACACGGACACAATCGGCACCGTCCAGCCGTGGAAACTCGACATAGGGCATTTCCACCGGCGTCATACCCAGGCCCTCGAGCCACGCCTTGTTGGCATGCATTCCCGTGGCCCAGACATGGATCATATCGCCGGAGATATTGTCGAGATAGGGTCCTGCCAGCGACCTGAAATAGGCTTCGCCGCGGGCAACGTCAGCAGGCCAGAAAACAATGTTGGCGGAAACCCGGCTGTTACCGCCCTTGTGCTGCTCGGGGGCCTTCTCGATCAACAGAACCTTTGTCCCCGCGTCGGAAGCCGTGATCGCGGCGGTGGCGCCAGCAAAGCCATATCCGACGACGATGACGTCGGCTTCTTCGTCCCAGGTGACGGGTATACCGGTCATCTCATCTCCATCTCTGTGGCGAACCGCGCCAAAGGCCGCCGCATCTGGCAACAAGCGTCATTGCAGGTGCGGCCGAGGCCCAATTCGATCGAAATCGAACCATGGTGATCATGATGCAGGCCTGGTGTCTGGATCGGTAGCGTCGGAAACTACCTACGGGCGATCGGACGAGGCAGCCGCTCCGACCGAAGATGGGTGGACCGAGCTGCCCGCCCCGCCGGATCAAAGGGCAGGCACCATCGGCAAGGCATTGTGTACTGCGGTTGCGGCGATCGCCGCCTCGCCCTTGGCAACGCTGATCTGATTGAGGCCTCGCACGAGATCGCCGACGGCATAAAGTCCCCGTGTCGAAGTCTCCTGATGCTCGCTGACAAACAGACGCCCGGCATCGTCCATCCGCGCGCCCAAAGACTTGGCCAGCTTCGTCTGCGAGGTCGTACCGAAAGCGGTATAGACGACGTCGAAACTATGCGACTGGCCATCAGCGGCACAGAAGGCGGCAACGCCAAATTCCTGCATTTCGATAGCGCCCGCGCCGATATGCAGGATTTCGATGCCAGCCCGCACCAGCGCTTCATGAATCGAAACGGGCAACACTACATCCCCCACCAGCAATAGTGCCAGTTTGCTAGAATAGGTTCTGATGAATAGGGCCTCGGCGGCGGCGTGCGGTCCATTGCCTAGCACTGCAATGCGCTTGCCCATGCTCTCATAGCCATCGCAGATCGGGCAGGTCCGGATGAGGCCTTTCTTCACCGCGTCGGCCAGATGCGGCAAGGGCGGTTTGTTTTCGACCACTCCGGTCGCGAGGATCACGGTTTTCGCCGAGATCGTTCGATCCTCTGTGCGCGCAAGAAATCCGCCCTCGTCCCGCCATTGAAGAGTGTGGACATAGCCCTTCTCCGGCTCGCAGCCATAAAGATGCGCCTGCCGGCGCAGGCGATCCCGATACTCAGGACCCGCGATTCCATCCGGAAAGCCGGCGATGTTGTGGCTGAGGGTGATCCACTCCGCACGGCTCCAGCCACCATCGATAAGCACGACCCGGCGCCTGAACCGAGCCAAATAGACTGCAGCCGTAAGGCCTGCCGGCCCGCCACCAATGATCAGGCAATCCGCGGAAGTGCTCATATTCGAAACTCCGATGATTGCTGAGCAACAATCCAAGACGTTGCGGCGTGAAACCTGTGCGCGACGGACTGCCGTCCGCATCGAGTTGCCCTCATCAGCTCAACCACGGAAGCGCCGGAAACTACCTACGTGCCCATATGCGGCTCGGGGTCAGCGTGTTTCACCGACTGAGCGGCGGGTGGCGTTCGAAGCCGGACTCCCGATTTAGCCTGCTGCGTAGTTTCCGACCCTCACACCAATGGCCCTGCCAAGCTTAAACACTAGGCACAGGTTCTCTTGTGCCTGCTCCGCCTTCCGGACGGATTTTGCAGGAATGGAAACATGATCAACGAAAGCGAGAAGAGCTTGCGAGAAGCAGAGGCAGCCAACGGCGATTCCGTATGGACTGAACCAACGGGCGATGGTGCCGCCGAAACCTCGGCTGACAATCAAATCGTGCAACTCGAAGCGTCGCTTGCCGAGATGCGCGAGCGCTGGGTTCGTTCGGAGGCTGAGAATGCCAATATCCGCTCTCGCGCCAAACGTGACGTCGAGGAAGCCCGCCGCTTCGCGATCGAGAAATTCGCCTTAGACGTCGTCGAAGCCGCTGAAAATCTGCGACGCGGGCTCGACAAGCTACCGCCCGCTTCGGGTCAGGAACCCTCAAGCATAGCGGGCATAAGGGCAGGTCTCGTCGAGACCGAGCGCGGATTTGTCGCCTTGCTCGATCGGCACGGGATCAAGCGGGTGGATCCGACCGGAACGGTCTTCGATCCCCATCTGCACCAGGCAATGGCCGAACAGGCAGCCGAAGGCGAGCTCCCGGGCACGATCCTTCAGGCACTCTCCCCCACATGGATGCTCAACGGTCGACTGCTGCGCGCCGCGATGGTCGTCATCGCCAAGACGCCACCCCACTGAGCGCCATTTCCGAAACTTCAATCTGCACAGCGCTCTCCGGCGCACCGACCAGCCACAAGGAACAGCACCATGAGCAAAGTCATCGGGATCGATCTTGGCACCACCAATTCATGCGTCGCCGTCATGGACGGAAAAGACACACGGGTCATCGAGAATAGCGAAGGCGCACGCACGACACCGAGCATCGTGGCTTTTGCGGACAAGGGTGAGCGGCTTGTCGGCCAGGCTGCAAAACGACAGTCGATTACCAATCCGACCAACACGATTTATGCCGTCAAGCGTCTCATGGGTCGTCGATATGACGACCCCGTCGCGGCCAAGGACAAGGACCTTGTGCCGTACGGCATCGTTCGCGGTGATAATGGCGATGCCTGGGTCGAGGCGCGCGGTCAAAAATATCCTCCATCGCAAATTAGCGCGTTCATTCTCGGCAAGATGAAGGAAACGGCGGAAGCGTTCCTTGGAGAGACGGTGACGCAGGCTGTGATCACCGTCCCGGCTTATTTCAATGACGCTCAGCGGCAAGCGACCAAGGATGCTGGCCGGATCGCCGGCCTCGACGTGCTGCGCATCATCAACGAACCGACCGCCGCAGCCCTCGCCTATGGCCTCGACAAGAAGACCAACGGGCGCATCGCGGTTTATGACTTGGGAGGTGGTACATTCGATATTTCGATCCTCGAGATCGGAGACGGCGTATTCGAGGTCAAGAGCACGAATGGCGACACATTTCTCGGCGGCGAGGACTTTGATGGCCGCGTGATCGATTTTCTGGCGACCGAATTCCAGAAGGAACAGGGCATCGATCTGCGGACCGACAAGCTGGCGTTGCAACGGCTCAAGGAAGCGGCCGAAAAAGCGAAGATCGAGCTGTCCTCCGCCAAGGAGACGGAGATCAACCTCCCTTTCATTACCGCGGATGCGTCGGGTCCCAAGCATCTCCTGATCAAGATGACACGGGCAAAGCTTGAAACACTCGTGGACGACCTGATCCAGCGCACGATGGAGCCGTGTAAGGCCGCGCTCAAGGATGCGGGCGTAACAGCGGCGGACATCGACGAGGTAGTTCTGGTCGGCGGTATGACGCGTATGCCCAAGGTGATCGACGTCGTGCGGTCGTTCTTCGGCAAGGAGCCAGCGCGCAACGTCAATCCCGATGAAGTCGTGGCGATCGGCGCCGCTATTCAGGGCGCAGTGCTCCGCGGCGACGTGAAGGACGTGCTGCTGCTCGACGTGACTCCGCTCAGCCTGGGCATCGAAACGCTCGGTGGCGTCTTCACGCGCCTGATCGACCGCAACACGACGATCCCGAGCAAGAAGAGCCAGACATTCTCGACTGCCGACGAGAATCAGGCAGCCGTGACGATCAAGGTTTTCCAGGGCGAGCGCGAGATGGCCGCAGACAACAAGGCGCTCGGCAATTTCGACCTGACTGGGATACAGCCCGCCCCGCGCGGCGTGCCCCAGATCGAGGTGACGTTCGATATCGACGCGAACGGGATCGTCGCCGTCCAGGCCAAGGATAAGGCCACCGGCAAGGAACAGCAGATCCGTATCCAGGCGAATGGTGGCCTTGGCGATGCCGATATCGAACGTATGGTGAAGGAGGCCGAGACGAACGCCGAGGCCGACAAAGCGCGGCGCGGTTTCGTGGAAGCGAAAAACCGGGCGGACGCGCTCACCCATCAGGTCGAACATGCGCTTGCCCAGCATGGTGACGCAGTTGCCACCGGCGACCAGGCAGATGGACGCGCCGCCCTCGATGCTGTTCGGGTCGCCATCGATGCGGGCGTCGAGCCTGGCCTCGTTCAGGCCACCGAACGCCTGGCCGAGGTCGCAGCCCGGATCGAAGAAGCCGCCCGTAAGGCTGACGCTGCAGGTCAATCGGGTACCGCGGCAAGCGAAACATCGACAGGCCCCTCGAATGAGCACGCCGTGGATGCGGAGTTCGAAGATGTCAGCCCCGGGGCGGGTCGGTGACCCCCACCCCAATCGGGGAGCTTTCCCATTCCATAAGAACGCGCAGTTTCGATCATAAGGGCAGGATCTATGATGTTTCGGCCTGCGTGCTGCCCCTGTCGCCGCGCACCGTCACGGTGCACGTGACCTGTAATGGCCATGGCATTTACTACGACTATCCGGACGGAGTCCGCACCCAGCAGAAGCATGAAGTTACATTTTTCGGCGAGATCGACACTCTGCATATCGAGACGATGAATGCGGTCGATTATACCATGGATGATGCCGAGAAACTTGTGCGTGCTTGGGTTGCCTGAGTCGCGCCTCTTTAGCCGTAGAGAATATTTGGGAGTTTGGAGCCAGTCGTGACGCGATCTAACATCGAGCGGCTCTCCCTGTCCGCGTCTCTTTTGCTGTGACCGCGCTCACCCCCTTTTTCGGCCTCGCTGCGCGTGACGCAGCCGAGCGCCTGACCAAGGATGGTGCCAACGAACTCCCCCGCACCGGCCAACGGTCCAATTACCGGATTGCGCTTGAAGTACTCCGCGAGCCTATGCTGGCATTGTTGCTGGCAGGCGGTATCGCCTATCTCCTGCTTGGCAGTCTGAGCGAAGCCTTGATCCTGCTTGGATTTGCCACCTTCTCGATCGCCGTAACGATTATCCAGGAGAGCCGCACCGAGCATGTCCTGGAGGCGTTGCGCGACCTTTCCGCGCCCCGTGCGCTTGTCATCCGCGACGGTGCGCGCGTCCGCATCGCAGGCCGCGAAGTGGTTCGCGATGACCTGATCGTGCTTGAGCAGGGCGACCGGATCGCCGCCGATGCGGTGCTGGTCGAGGCGGCAGATCTCCAGACCGATGAATCGCTGCTGACGGGGGAATCGCTGCCGGTCGGCAAAGTGGTTGCGACCGAGGAGGGTGCCACCGAGACCCGCCGCCCCGGTGGCGAAGGCCAGCCCTATGTCTATTCCGGCTCGCTCGTCACGCGCGGCAACGGCATTGCGCGCGTGCTGGCGACCGGACCGCGCAGCGAGATCGGCCGGATCGGTCAGTCGCTCGCGACACTCGACACCGAAGCGCCACGCCTGCGCCGTGAGACGACGCGGATCGTCACTTGGTGCGGGGTCGGCGGCGGTGCAATCGCCCTGCTCGTCGTGCTGCTTTTCGGGCTATTGCGCGGCGGGTGGATCGAGGCAGTGCTGGCCGGCATCGCGATTGGCATGTCGATATTGCCTGAGGAATTTCCAGTCGTCCTGACAGTGTTCCTCGCGATGGGCGCCTGGCGCATCGGCAAGGTCGGCGTGCTCACCCGGCGCACGGCGGCGATCGAGACGCTCGGCTCGGCGACCGTGCTGTGCACCGACAAGACCGGCACGCTGACCGAAAATCATATGTCAGTCACCGAACTCTGGATACCGTCGGGCGAGACCATCACGGTCCGGCCTGGCGAGAGCATCCCAGGAGCCTATCACGGCTTGATCGAGACGGCCGCGCTCGCCAGCGCTGCCGAGCCGACAGATCCGATGGAGATTGCACTTCATTATGCGCGCGGCGCAGTCCCGGCGATTGCTCCATCGAACGGCGCTCTGGCGCATGCTTATGCGCTGCGGCCAGACCTGCTGGCGATGTCGAACATCTGGGACAATGGCGGCGAACTGACCATCTCCGCCAAGGGCGCCCCGGAGGCAATAGCTGGCCTGTGCCACCTTCCTCCGCAGGAATACGCCGCGATCACTGCCGCCGTCGAGACGATGGCGACGCGCGGCATCCGCGTGCTCGCTGTCGCAACCGCTACCCCCCGTGATCGGGACTGGGCGGACTCGCAGGACGACTATGATTATGCCCTCACGGGTCTGGTCGGTCTCGCCGATCCACTTCGCCCAAGCGTCGCCGCCGCCGTCGCCGAGTGCCGCAGTGCCGGTATGCGCGTCGTGATGATCACCGGCGACTATGCCGCCACGGCACGATCGATCGCCACGCAAGCCGGGATCGCCGAAGGCGACGTGCTGACCGGGGCCGACCTGCCATCACTCGATGATGCCCAGCTTGCCGATCGCCTGAAGACTGTCACCGTCTTCGCGCGGATCATGCCCGAGCAGAAGCTCCGTATCGTCCAGGCCTTCAAGGCCGATGGCGAGATCGTCGCGATGACCGGCGACGGCGTGAACGATGCGCCCTCGCTCAAGGCAGCGCATATCGGCATCGCCATGGGCAAACGCGGCACTGATGTCGCGCGTGAGGCATCTGCCATGGTTCTGCTCGAGGATGATTTCGGGTCGATCGTGCAATCGGTGCGGCTCGGCCGGCGCATCTACGATAATATCCGCAAGGCGATGGCATTCATCTTCGCCGTCCATGTGCCGATCGCGGGCCTTGCGCTGCTGCCACTGTTCTTCGGCCTGCCGATCCTGTTCGGCCCGATCCATATCGCGCTGCTCGAAATGGTGATCGACCCGGTCTGCGCCTTGGTGTTTGAGGCAGAGCGCGAGGAGGAGGACATCATGCAACGGACCCCGCGCGATCCGGCCGAAGCCCTGTTCTCACTGCCGATGATCGTCTGGAGCGTCTTTCAGGGTGGCCTCGCCTTCGCGATGCTCGCGACAGTTTTCCTGCTCGAAAACCAGTCGGGGATGCCAGAGAACGAACTACGCGCACTGATCTTCTTCGCGTTGATCGCCGAGATCGTCGCATTGATCCTCGTCAATCGATCGTTCAGCGCCTCGCTCGCCGATGCATTCATCCGTCACAATGCGGCATTGCGCTATGTCGCTGCCGCCATCACAGCCGTGACCGCGCTGATCTTGTTCGTGCCATCGGTGCAGGCCTTGCTGAAATTCGGGTCGATCGCCTGGAGCGACATGGCGCTGGCGGTCGGCTTAGGTGTCATCCTTCTGGCGCTACTCGAAGGCTGCAAGCCCATGGTCCGGCGGCTCACAGCTCGCGCCACGCCGATCCCGCAACACCGCGGTCCGGCCATGGCGCCATGAGCGAGAGGACACCATCCACCATGACGTTGGCGCGCGTCTTCCTCCTTTCGCTGGTCGCCGTGGCCACACTCGCCTTCCTGTGGCTCGTCGCCCCTTTCTCTGGCGCGATCCTCTGGGCCGTGATCGCAGCCGTGCTCTTCGAACCGCTAAATGCGCGCCTGGTTCGCGCGATGCCACAGCGTCGCAACGGGGCGGCGCTGGCAACCTTGTTTATCATCGTCCTGGCCGTCGTGGTGCCGGCTATGCTGCTCGCTGCGGCACTGCTGCGCGAGGCGACGGCCTTCTACGCTCGCATACGTAGCGGGGAGATCGATCTCGGACAGCTGTTCGTCCAGACCCAAGGGCATCTGCCGGGCTGGGCCAGAAGCTGGCTCGTGGACATCGGTCTGGGCGATGTGGACGGCCTTCGCACCAAACTCGGCCAAGGCTTTGCGAGCGGCTTCCAGACTGTGGCCGCGCAGGTGGTGAGCATCGGCCAAGGCACGTTCGGCTTCTTCCTGGCGCTGGGCGTGATGTTGTATCTCACCTTCTTCCTGTTGCGCGACGGGCGCGCGCTGGCGGTACGGATCGAACGCGCCATCCCGCTGACCCTCGACCAGCGCGCGGTGCTGATCGCGAAGTTCGTTGCGGTAATCCGCGCGACCATCAAGGGCAGCCTGATCGTTGCCATTCTCCAGGGAACGACCGGCGGTCTCGTTTTCTGGGCGATCGGCGTCCCGGGTGCGTTGCTCTGGGGCGTCGCGATGGGTGTTTTCTCGCTGTTTCCTGCCATAGGCACAGGGCTGATCTGGGTTCCGGTAGCGCTTTACCTTCTGGCCACTGGTGCTATCTGGCAGGCTCTCGTGCTCGCCGCGTGCGGGTTCTTCATCATCAGCAGTGTCGACAATATCGTCCGCCCAATCTTGGTCGGGCGCGACGCCCGCATGCCCGACTATGTAGTACTGATCGCTACACTCGGCGGGTTCGAACTGATGGGTTTCAACGGGTTCGTGGTGGGGCCGGTGATCGCAGCCCTGTTCATGGCCGTCTGGGAAATCTTTGGCGATACGCACCTGCACAGCCTGGCGACCAAAACCTCGCACCAGACGGAGGACAGCGTATGAACCGTAGGCAAATGCTCATCGGCGCGGGGGCAACAGCCGCACTTAGCGGCGGCGGTGCCTGGTTGACACTGTCGGGCATGGGATCGTCGTCGGACTATTCGGCCGGCATCGCCCCGGTCCGCGCGCCGCTGTCTGACCCGGCACACCTTCGCGATCTCATCCGCTATGCCACGCTCGCGCCCAATGGCCACAACACACAGCCGTGGCGGTTCCGCCTGGGCGGCAAACGGATCGATATCCTGCCCGATTATTCGCGGCGAACGCCTGTCGTCGATCCCGACGACCATCATCTGTTCGTCAGCCTGGGCTGTGCGGCCGAAAATCTGTCGCTGGCATCCGCCGAGCGCAGCCGGCCCGGCACCGTGCGCTTCGAGCCGACAGATGGCAGCGCGATCACGTTTGAGTTCGGCACCGGGCCGGCGGTTCGATCGGTGCTGTTCGACGCGATCCCTAAGCGCCAGTCAACCCGCGCCGACTATGATGGTCGCGCGGTCAGCACGACCGACCTCAACATTCTCGCCACAGCAGCAGCCGTGCCCGGCGTCGATCTGGTGCTGCTCACGGACCGCCCCCGGATCGACCGTCTGCGCGACCTCGTGGTGGCGGGCAACAGCGCGCAGATGGCCAACGCCGCCTTCGTCCGCGAATTGAAATCTTGGCTGAGATTCAATCCCCGCCAGGCGCTCCGCAGCGGCGATGGCCTCTACAGCGTGGTGAGCGGCAACCCCGCGCTCCCCGACTGGCTGGGGCCATATGCGTTCGACTGGTTCTCGACGGCACAATCGGAAAACGACAAATATGCTCGCCAGCTCCGCTCATCCGCCGGGATCGCGATATTCATCGGTGCCTCGGAAAACCCTGCGCACAGGGTGGCTGTCGGACAGGCTTGCCAGCGCTTTGCGCTGCAGGCGACGGCGCTGGGGGTGAAGCACGCCTTCATCAATCAGCCGGTCGAGGTGGCCCGCCTTCGGCCCGAACTGGCCGCGCTGGTTGGCGCGCCTGGCAAGCGCCCCGATATCGTGATGCGCTTCGGCTACGGTCCGACGTTGCCCTGGTCGCCGCGCCGCCCGGTCGCTGCCGTCATCGCAACGTGATGGTGTGAATGGAATGAATCCACGCACCATCCTGCGCGTGATGAAAGTGGTCCATACGGTCATCTGGGCGTTCTTCGTGCTCATGATTTGCGCGATCTGGGTGTTTGCAGCGCAAACAAAGTTCGTTGCCGCAGCCCGGGCGATCGCCGTCGTCCTCATCGAGGTCGCTGTACTCGGCTTCAACCATGGGCAATGCCCGCTGGGCAAGATTGTCGAACGCTACACCGACGACCGCGCGGCCAATTTCGACATCTATCTGCCCACATGGCTGGCCGGGTGCACCAAGCCAGTTTCGGATCGCTGTTCGGCGGGGGCATCTTTTTCACAGCAGTGCGTTGGGCGACGACGGCCTCATGAAGGAAGGAGAGGATGCTCAATATGATTCCGAACCAGAATGGGGTCACTACACGAAAGTAAGTTTTACGTACGCCAGGCACGAACGGATAGTGAACGAGTGGACGAAGGGAAAGGCCGCTTTGAACAGATCACTGTCAAAGCTGACTTTCCCCCTCCGTCCATGGAAACAGTGCCACAAGCTTGTAATCGGGGCGCTCGGCCGGGCTGAACGTGTGTTGGGCATAGGTGAGAGAACCGTCCACCGGATGCATAAAGGTCCGGGCGCCGCCCTCACGCGCCATTACGGACTGGGCATGCCATTCGTGCGCGAATAGATCGGACTCCCTCTTCAAGTCTTCGACCAGTGCGGCCAGAGCCGGGTCATTCGGCATCCGCCCATAGTCGGCCCGGAATTCTGCGAGCAGGCGCCTCGCCCGGTCCTCCCAGTCGGGCAGGAGGTCACGGGCGGAAGGCACCGTGAACGTATAGCGTAGAAGATTCTTCTGCTGCGCATCGCCCAGCCAACCGACGAACAGGTGTTCGGCCGCGCCATTCCAGCAACAGGCGTTCCAAAGCCGGTCTAGCCCGTAGGCCGGACAGGTCAGCGCCGCCACCGACAGGGTTATGGCGTCAGGCGACCGGGAGATCGACGCCGATCGTGGCGCCTCCGGATCACGGCGTCCCGCCAACTCGAAGAGATAGGCGCGTTCTGCCGGGGTGAGCGCCAGCGCGACCGCGAGGCGGGAAAGCGTGCCAGGCGAGACGCTCACGTCGCGTCCCTGTTCGATCCAGGCGCACCAGGTGACACCGATGCCGGCACGCGCTGCCAGTTCCTCTCGGCGCAGACCCGGCGTCCGGCGTCGTCGCGCTGGAAGTTCCGGTGCGACGCGCTCACGATGGGAGCGGACGAATTGTCCCAGCAGATTGCGTTGTTCAACGGTGTTCATAGGTCATCTTATAACAGGATAAAAATGTCCATTGTAACAGGGTAATGGTTGGTGTTGGAGGGCCTCAAGGAGGAATGATCCATGATCCGTTCGCATGAAACCCTTGTCGACGACCAATTTGGTTCGCAGGCGAATGCCTATGTGCAAAGCGCCGTCCATGCCGGGGGCGACGATCTC
>JBDTLS010000026.1:0-19560 GCA_039934655.1 Sphingobium sp. | reverse complement strand
TGCGTTTGCGCTGGCCATATTGTTCCGCAGCCACCCGGATATGCTGATCGGCGCGCGGCTCGGTTCGCCGCTCGTAGTCGGCTATGGCCCAAAAGATGAGAATGGGGGCGAAACCTATCTGGGTTCGGATGCTCTGGCGCTGGCCCCGTTGACGCAGCGCATCGCCTATCTCGAAGAAGGCGACTGGGTGGTGGTCACCCGTGATGGCGCACAGATATTTGACCGTGAAAACAATCCCGTCGAGCGCCCCGTCACATTATCCGGCGTGTCCGGCGCGATGATCGACAAGGGCAATCACCGCCACTTCATGCAGAAGGAGATATATGAGCAGCCGGTCGTCGTCGCTCAGACGCTCCGTTCTTATCTGCGCCGCATGGAAAATCAGGTGGCGTTGCCGGATATGGATTTCGACCTCGGCACGGTGAAGCGCATCACGATTGTCGCGTGTGGCACCAGTTTTTACGCGGGGCTAGTCGCCAAATACTGGTTCGAAAAATTCGCGCGCATTCCGGTCGACATCGATGTCGCGAGCGAGTTCCGCTATCGTGATCCGGTACTCGAAACAGGTGGCCTCGCGCTGTTCATCAGTCAGTCTGGCGAAACCGCCGACACGCTCGCCGCGCTGCGCCACGCGAAGGCGCAGGGCCAGATCATCGCGGTCGTCGTCAACGTGCCGACCAGTTCTATGGCGCGGGAGGCTGATCTGCTGCTGCCCACCCATGCCGGGCCGGAAATCGGTGTGGCTTCGACCAAGGCGTTTACCTGTCAACTGGCGGTACTTGCCGCGCTCGCGGCCAATCTGGCGCGCGCCAACGGAAAACTGACAGCGGAAGAGGAAAGCCAGATCGTCTGGCACCTGTCCGAAGCCCCCGCTGCGATGAATCTGGCGCTGGCGCAGGACGCCGCGATTGAAGCGATCGCGCCGTTGATCGTCCCGGCGCGCGACGTCCTGTATCTGGGGCGCGGGCCGGATTACCCGATGGCACTGGAAGGTGCGCTCAAGCTCAAGGAAATCAGCTATATCCACGCTGAGGGCTATGCTGCGGGCGAAATGAAACACGGCCCTATCGCTTTGATCGACGATGCCGTGCCGGTTATCGTCATCGCCCCGTCAGGGCCGCTGTTCGAGAAGACCGTTTCCAACATGCAGGAAGTTCAGGCGCGCGGCGGCAAGGTGGTGTTGATTTCCGATGCGGAAGGCATTGCGCAAGCCGGAGAAGGCTGCATGGCGACCATTGAAATGCCCAAGGTGCATCCGCTGATCGCTCCGCTGGTCTATGCTGTACCGGTTCAGCTGCTCGCCTATCACGTCGCGGTTGCGAAGGGCACCGACGTAGATCAGCCCCGCAATCTCGCGAAAAGCGTTACGGTCGAATAGCAGAGTGAGGAATTAATCCGTCAGTTGCCATGTAATCGGCAACGTTACCACGGATGTACCTTTGGGAGGAATGGGAAAGCGTCCGATGCGCTCGACTATACGCAAGGCTTCGCGATCGAGAATCGCCGACCCGCTGGACTGGGAGAGTTGCACACCGGAAATCGTGCCGTCTGCGGAAAGTGCAACACGCAAGATCGCCCGCCCCTGTTCACGGCGTATTTCAGCCGAACGAGGATAGCTGAAATTGGCGCGAACAACAGAACCGACCTGCTGATTCCAATTTGGCGAATCCGCTGAAGCAGACACAGGCATAGCGGCCAAAATCAGTAACGCCGCAAATGTAAAATGTGTCATTTTTCCAGACATATCTTCTCTCCTAGCGTGAACACTATAAGGCAATCGTTAATAAGACGTTTCTCGGCTGGCATTACGCCGCGCGAACTTCGGCGATAAATCTTTCTGCGGCCTGCTTGAGCGCGTCAGCTTGACGCGAAAGCGAATGTGCCGCGCTCAATGCTTCACGCGCGCTTTCACCGCTGGCATCCACATCACGTTTCACCACATCCACGTTGCCCAGCACCAGTTGTGATCCGTGGGCGACCTGATGCGTATTTTGGGCGATATGGCTGGTGGTGGTGGCCTGCTGGCGGATAGCCGCAGACACCTGGAGAGCGATGCTGCTGATGTCATCGATCGAACCGGCGATGGCGGTAATGGTATCGGCCGCGCGGCTGGATGTCTTGATCGACCGTTCAATGTTGGTTTGAATGTTCATTGTTGCCTGAGAGGTCTGGTTGGCGAGATTCTTGATCTCGGCGGCCACGACAGCAAAGCCCTGCCCCGCTTCGCCCGCCCTGCTTGCTTCAATCGAGGCATTTAACGCCAGCAAGTTGGTTTGCTTGGCCACATTCGCAATTAACGCCACGATTTCCTGTGTGGCCTGCGCGTTTTCGGCCAGCTCCCCGACGATACCGTCTGTGACGCGCGCGCGCTGTGCCGCGGCCTG
Organism: Sphingobium sp.; assembly: GCA_039934655.1. Lineage (GTDB taxonomy): Bacteria > Pseudomonadota > Alphaproteobacteria > Sphingomonadales > Sphingomonadaceae > Sphingobium. The sequence continues at coordinate 17,176 of JBDTLS010000026.1, read as the reverse complement.
AGCAACCTCGGCCGCATATGCCATCTGCGTACGGACTTCTTCGATGGAGTTCGCCATCTGTTCCACGGCCGCTGCCACCTGGCTGCTGTTTTCACTGCCCTGCATGGCGGCCGCAACCACATCTGTCATCAGAAGGCTGGAATTTTCCACATTGTCGCTGACGCGCTGGGCGCCATGCGAAATTTGCTGCGCGGAGATATTCACTTCCTGCGCGACCTGCCCGATAGTGCATTCAAATGTATTCGCCAGCTCGATCAGGATAGCACGCCGCTCATTGTCGGACCGTTCGCGCTCTTCTTCACGTTGCCGGACAAGCACATGATCTCGTTCCATTTCCCGCTTCTCAGCTGCGAGAGCCTCCTTGCGCCGGACATCGACTTCCTTCGCGTTCGCCCGGAATATTTCCACGGCGCGCGCCATATCGCCGACCTCGTCCCGCCGCGTGGTGCCACCGACATGGACTTCGAAATCGCCATCGGCCAGCGTCCGCATCTGTCCGGCGAGCGTCTGGATCGGCACCGCGATAACGCGATGAACGAGGAAACCGGCCATCAACACAATTCCGGCCGTTGCAAGGGTGGCAAACAAAATTCCGACCAGCGAGGCGTTCGCCGCGACCTTGACAACCAGTGTCGAACGCTCTCGCGTGGAATTGATCGCGTCAGAGATTATCTTGCTGTTGGCTTGCAGCTTTGGACCCGACACATGAATGATCTGGTCAATTTCCCGGTCGCGTATGTGCGAATCCTTGAACACCGCATCGAACGCCTTGTCGTAATTGACAAAATCCTCAATCACCTTGTCAGCGCGCGTCGTGAGTGGCCCCTTGCCCAGTTCCTCATACAACAGGTTCATCGAATCTTCGAGGTCGAGCAGATTGGCCTTCGCCTGCTTGCGGGTTTGATCCTGGCTGTCCGACAAATAGCGGGTCACATTGACGCGCATTTCATAATAGCGGGTTTCCGCAATCGAAGCGCGATACATCGCTTCGGTGTTGCCTGCATCATGGGCGCTGTCCTTGATGCCACGCAAATCGGCGGCGATGCCCGGCCCCAATGTCTCAAATCTGGTTTTGATCAGCGACTGAATATCGGTTTGCGCCTGAATGATTTTCTCGGATGAAACCTGCGTGCGGTTCAACGCGTTGCGCATTTCCTTAAGGGCGGCGTCCTGGTTAAGCGATTTTGCGCCGTCTTCCGCGTCCCCCAGTTCGTCAATCGCATCGCCCAGCGCCTTACGCAGTCGTTCGACGACCTGCGGGTTGGGACGAATGACATAATCCTTAATCAGCCCTTCGGCCGCCGAAGCGTTGACCTGCACACGCAGCAGAGCCTGATCTGCCGACGAAAGGCCGGTTACATTGCCCACCGCGCTACGGACGCTCCACATCGCGACACTGCTGACGACAATGAGGACCGCGATCGACAGAAATATGCCGCCAAAGGCAACTACGCCCTTACGCTTCATGCTCCACCCGGTCGAAACACGGCTGATATTGCCTATGAAACGATGCGCTTTTTGGACAAGCGATTTCTGGAACACCTGCGGCTGCACAGTCTCTCTTTCTATAATTACTCTTTTCGAAGCCGTTATCTAGCGCACTGTGCTTTAAGATTGGTTAAGCCTGATTCACGACGAATCCCGCGGGATACACACAGCGCCCTGTCGTCGCGTTGCCGCCCTTAAGCTAAATTAATCCGGGGCGTGTCGTGGTGACTTGCGCGAGAGTCCCTTGCGCGTTTATGAAGCATCATGATCCTTGTCTGTCCAGCATGTGCAACCCGCTATATTGTTCCCGACAGCGCCATCGGCGTTAACGGGCGACAAGTCAGATGCGCGTCATGCAAACACAGCTGGTTTCAGGACGGACCAGAACTTATCGCGCGCGAAGCTGCGCCCCCGCCTCCCCCGCCGCCATCAGAAGCCATGCCGATCCCGGCTACCGGCAAACCCGCCAGTGAGGGTGCCCCATCGCCTTCCGGGATGCAGCAGGCGAAGTTGGATGACGTCACTGCGTCAATCAAGGATATCATCTCCGAGTCCCGGACTACAACCCCGCAAAGCCCTTCCGCACCGCTTGCAGACAGCGGCACATCCGCTGTAACCGAAACTGCTCCTGCTCCCGTCGCGGATGTCGCGGAAGATCACGGATTTAAATCTGTGGCGGCTACGGATGCCGCCGCCGCCCTTGGTGCCGCAGCCTTCGCCACCGACCGCGTGTTTGAGCGTGCGCCCGACTATGGCGCCTATGATGACAACCCCTTTGCGTCCGAACCCCCTTTCCGGCCACGACGCAACCCGGTACGGTTGTGGACTTATGCGGCGATCGCATTTTTCCTGGCGATTGCCGGAGCGGGCGGGTCGCTCTATTATTTCGGCCCGCCGGACTGGGCGATCCGCGCGGGCCTGCTGCCCGAACGCGGGGAGCCGGATTTGCTCATCTATCTGCCCAAGCCTGCCGAACGCCGCAAGCTGCCCAATGGATCGGAATTTTTCGCATTCAGCGCGCGGATCGTCAACAGCGGGACCACCCGCTTGCCGGTGCCGCCGGTGGTTGTCGAACTGCGTGACCAGCAAGACCGCCTGATCTTCAGCTGGACCACGAGAGCCGACAAGAGCGAGCTAAAACCGGGCGAGGAAACCAGCATCAACGAAAGCCGCCTCGACATCCCGAAAAATGCGGAAAACCTGTCACTGGGTTTCGGTGATCAGGGTAATTGAAGTCACCTGATCCTGCGCAAATGAAGCCGTACAACCACCCAGCCAAGTTTGTTCCGATATATCTGAACAGGCGCTTGCATGGCGCAGTGCCCTTTGCTAATGGCCAGCGCCTACCAGATGTCGGCCACGGTAATAAGTGGCTGTATTCCTGTTTTGATGTGCGGTCGTGGCGGAACTGGTAGACGCGCAACGTTGAGGTCGTTGTGGCCGAAAGGCCGTGGAAGTTCGAGTCTTCTCGACCGCACCAAAACTATTGATTTTATTGAGTTTTTATCGAGTTTCGTGCAGCGAGGTTGTTCGAGTCACCAAACAGCGCACCAAACAACTCAATCTGGCAACTTAGTTGGACAGTCCGGAAAGTCAGCTATTGTGAGAGAGATTTCAGCAAGCGGTCATTTGCACTGTCAAATCAGGATGCAATCCGTCGACTATCGACTGAGCGCCAAGCTAGACCGTATGTTCTCCATAAAGAAGTCTACAAATGATAATGGTCAGGTAACGCGCGGCAATGTCTTGCCTCCGGTTGAACCGGCCAAAAAACTCTGGCAATAGAGGCGGCTTCGACGGACCCAGCACCCTGGGTGGCTCAGCCTGGCGCCTATCCCCGGGACAATTGGGCAGCGATTTTGCCCCAGTGATTTTGGATTATTCATGCCAGACTTCGCCTCGCTTCGCCGCGAATGGCTTTCGAACCCGCGCGCAGACATTCTTGCCGGTATCGTCGTTGCGCTTGCCCTGATCCCCGAAGCCATCGGTTTTTCGATCATCGCCGGTGTAGACCCACGCGTCGGTCTATATGCTTCGGTCGCGATTGCCATCGTGATTTCGTTCACCGGTGGCCGCGCGGGCATGATTTCCGCCGCTACGGCTGCGGTGGCTGTTCTGGTCGTCCCGCTGGTGCGCGATCACGGCGTCGAATATCTGTTCGCAGCGACAATCCTGATGGGCATCGTTCAGATTGTCGCCGGGCTGCTGCGGCTTGACCTGCTCATGCAGTTCGTGTCGCGCTCGGTCATCACCGGCTTCGTCAACGCGCTCGCCATCCTCATTTTCATGGCGCAGTTGCCGCAGCTTACCAATGTCGGTTGGGAAACCTACGCGATGGTCGCAAGCGGGCTGGCGATCATTTATCTGTTCCCGCGTGTGACGCACGCCATCCCGTCGCCGCTGGTAACGATCATTGTGCTGTCCGTCATCAGCGTGATGTCGGGCGTGGACGTCAACAAGGTGGCAGACATGGGCGCACTGCCGCAGGGTTTGCCCAGCTTTGCGCTGCCCTCCGTACCTCTCAATCTTGATACGCTGCGCATCATCCTGCCCTATTCCCTGACGATGGCGGCGGTCGGTCTGCTTGAATCGCTGCTGACGGCACAGATCGTCGATGACATGACCGATACCGACAGCGACAAGCGCCGTGAATGTGGCGGACAAGGCAGCGCCAATATTGTCGCGGCCTTGTTTGGCGGAATGGGCGGCTGCGCGATGATCGGGCAATCGGTGATCAATGTCACGTCAGGCGGGCGGACGCGGCTCTCCACCTTTACGGCGGGCGCGTTCCTGTTGTTCCTGCTGGCGGTGCTTGGGCCGTATGTAGGCCAAATCCCGATGCCTGCACTGGTCGCCGTGATGATCATGGTTTCGATCGGCACGTTCAGTTGGAACTCCATCCCCAATATGCGCAGCCATCCGTGGACATCCTCGGTGGTTATGGTCGCGACCGTGGTTGTCGTGGTGGCCACGCACGATCTGGCGAAGGGTGTTCTGGTCGGCGTGTTGCTCTCGGGCATTTTCTTTGCTGGCAAAGTGCGCAGCATGTTTGCGGTCGAGCGCACAGCCTCTGCTGACGGATTGGCGGCCAGCTACACCGTTACCGGGCAAATCTTCTTTGCGTCCGTTGATCGCTTCACCCGCGCCTTCCGGATCGAGGACAAGGCGCAGCGCGTCACCATCGACGTTCATGCGGCGCACTTCTGGGACATTTCAGGGGTTGGCGCGCTTGACAAGATCGTCGCTCGCTTGCGGCGCGACGGGCGTCAGGTCGAGGTGATTGGTTACAATGAAGCCAGCACCGACATTATTGACCGCTTTGCCCTGCATGACAAAACCGGCGTCGAAATGGGCGCGTTTCCGCATTAATCGCCGCTCCTATTGGCTTCGTTGGATGCGGCTATCAACGTTAGGTGTTTGGTCCCGGGATCTGATGGTGCATTATCCAGGCAGGAATGGAAGGATGCGCTATGGGACAGCCATGATCCCGACAAAGCGAAACCGGCTAATCCAATTGCCCGCCCACACACGAAATTACTGACAGTCCCCGCACGTCGGTCGGTGATCTTTCCACTGGCCCCAAGGATGCCCATTCGACGGTGCTGAGCATCGAAGAAGAAGCGATCATTCCGCCTTCCGCCGACACACGCTGCTACCGCTGGACGACCGCCTTTACGCCTTGCAGGCCACGATCCCGCACCTGACACGTTCATCACTGCACTGAACCGCCCCGGGATGGTTTGAACCTATGGACCAGGCGTCTCGGAACGCTGCATAGGTGCCTAAATAATGGGGTTGGATTGTTAGCGACACGCACCCTAAATCCACGCCGGATCCAGACAGATTCATATGCAGTAGACACATTCAATTCCTAACGTTTTTTGATGTGCGGTTCCTTTTCATTCCATTTCCTGCTACCATTCGGCTATCATTGATAAATTGGCAAATCGTCGTCATACTCCTGGGAACGCGGCCGACTACAACGTGTTCTACGGATATGCCCTAGAGCGACACGCAGCTTGCTATGCTACCGTCGGTAGTAAACATAATATGTGGCACATATTTTTTGTGGGCATTTGCTGAATAAATGCGACCAGAAAGGAAACACATATGTCCGCAGCAACGGACCGGAATATCTTACCTTATCCCCCGATTGACTTGCTGGCTAATACCAGTCTGTTTATTGATTTTGATGGCACACTTGTCGATATAGCCGACCGTCCCGATGACGTGGTGGTCGACGCAGAATTGACCCAATTACTCTCCGCATTGAATGACCAAACCCAAGGCCGTCTCGCCATTGTCAGCGGGCGCTCGGTGGCACAACTTGATATATTGTTGGGGCCCGTAGCCCAGGAACTGGCTTTATCGGGCAGCCACGGCAGCGAACATCGCTGGAAGGGAATTTCCGCTCATCCAATACGCCCTCCCTCACTTGATATAGTGGCCGATCAATTTCAATCGGCTGCGTCGAACCAGCCGGGGGCACTTGTGGAAATCAAGAACTACGGCGTCGCCTTGCACTACCGCCTCGCTCCAGAAATGGAGCCTTACGCCCATTCGCTGGCCAATGGTTTGGCCGTCCAACATGGCCTAGCGCGTCAGGACGGCAAGATGATGGTCGAACTGCGCGTTCCAGGTAGCGACAAGGGCGTCGCGGTTCGACGAATGATGCAGCGGCCCCATTTGCAATTTACGCGACCAATTTTTATTGGCGATGACGTGACGGATGAACCCGGTTTTGAATCGGCGCAGTCCTTGAACGGTGTTGGAATCCTGGTGGGACCGGAACGTCTCACTGCCGCGCAATATCGGCTAGAAAACCCTGCTGCCACGCGCAAATGGCTTGCCGGAGCATTGGCATGACCGCCACGCTCGACCTGTGGCCGATCGGCAATTGTCAGGTTTCGGCGCTCATTGACAGAGCAGGGCGATTTTCATGGGGTTGCGTGCCGCGGGTTGACGGCGATCCAGCCTTTTGCTCGCTGCTCGATGCCAGCCCACGCGGCGGCGATGGCGCGCGGGGATTCTGGGAAATTGATCTCGACGGCTGCGTCAACACCACCCAGAACTATATCCGCAACACGCCGGTACTGGTCACCCGCCACGAGGACGCCGAAGGCAATGCCATTGAAGTCACCGATTTCTGCCCCCGTTTTGGGCGCAACGGGCGTGTCTATCGCCCTGTGGCTTTTGTGCGCATCGTTCGGCCGGTTGCGGGCAGCCCGCGCATCAAGATACGCCTGCGCCCGGCCAAGAACTGGGGGGCTGCCGACCCCGAACGCACCCGCGGGTCGAACCATATCCGCTATATTCTCGACGAAACGACGTTACGCCTGACGACAACTGCGCCGATCGGCTGGGTGGAGCATGAACGCCTGTTCCGCGTTGAGCACCCGTTGCATTTTTTCCTTGGGCCTGATGAGAGCTTTCAGGGCGATGTACAGGCGACCATCGATTCCATGCTCGATCAGACTATCCACGAATGGCGACACTGGGTGCGCGGCCTTGCAACACCCGTCGAATGGCAGGAGGCCGTCATCCGCGCCGCGATCACCCTCAAATTATGCCAGCATGAGGAAACCGGCGCGATCGTCGCCGCGCTTACCACCTCCATCCCCGAACATGCGAGGTCGCAGCGCAACTGGGACTATCGCTATTGCTGGATACGCGATGCCTATTACACGGTGCAGGCGCTCAACCGGCTTGGCGCGCTCGACGTGCTGGAATCCTATCTAGAATATCTGCGCAATATCGTCGACAATGCTAAGATCGGCCATATTCAGCCACTTTATGGCGTCGGTGGCGAAGCGATTCTGACCGAACGGATCGAAACCGGCCTGACCGGCTATCGCGGCATGGGCCCGGTGCGCGTCGGCAACCAAGCCTATGAGCAGATCCAGCATGACGCCTACGGCCAGATCATCCTGTGCAATGCGCAGGCATTTTTCGACCAGCGGCTTTACCGCGTTGCCGGCATCGAGGATTTTCGCGCGCTCGAACGGGTGGGCGAGCGCGCATGGGAGGCATATGACAAGCCCGATGCCGGCCTGTGGGAGCTGCGTACGCGCAGTCATGTGCACACTTATTCGGCGGCGATGTGCTGGGCCGCATGCGACCGGCTCGCCAATGCTGCGGAAACACTGGACCTGATCGACCGCGCATCGTTCTGGCGCGAACGGGCGCAGACGATGCGCGCAACGATTGAGGAAGCGGCGTGGCGTGAAGGCAAAGGCTTTCTGTCCGCCACATTTAATGGCGATGACCTCGACGCCAGCCTGATCCAGCTGCTCGATCTGCGCTTTCTTGCGCCGGATGACCCGCGCTTCATCAGCACGCTCAAGGCGGTCGAAGAAGGGTTGCGGCGCGGTGCGCATATGCTGCGTTATGCGACGGAGGATGATTTCGGCCTGCCCGAAACGGCGTTTAACGTCTGTACATTCTGGCTGATCGAAGCATTGCAGACCACTGGGCGCCATATTGACGCCCGTGCGTTGTTCGAGGAGATGATCTCCCGGCGCACGGCGGCAGGTTTGTTGTCCGAAGATATTGATCCAATAACAGGCGAGCTTTGGGGCAATTACCCGCAAACCTATTCACTCGTCGGCCTTATCAATTGTGCATGCCTACTCAGTAAAACATGGAGTTCTGTTCGATGAACCGACTGATAATCATTTCCAACCGAGTGTCCGCGCCTACCGGCGACGGTGCGGGCAATCAGGGCGGTCTGGCGGTGGCCCTGTCGGCGGCGCTGCGTGAAAGCAACGGCATCTGGTTCGGCTGGTCAGGGGAGCAAACCGACAGCTTCACCGGCCATATCAATTTTCAGCGCAACTATGGCGTGACGACGGCGACTATCGACCTCGAAGAACAGGATATCGACGAATATTATAATGGCTACGCCAACCGGACGTTGTGGCCGCTGTTTCATTTCCGCATTGATCTTGCCGAATTTGAGCGCGGATTTGCGGGTGGATATGAACGGGTGAATGCGCGCTTTGCTGACACCGCCTATCCGTTAATCGAAGAAGACGATGTGGTTTGGGTGCATGACTATCATCTGATCCCGCTTGGCCGGGAACTGCGCGCGCGTGGGTGCAAAAACCGCATGGGGTTTTTCCTGCATATTCCCTGGCCCCCCGCCCGCTTACTGGAATCACTGCCCAGTCATGGCGAGTTGGTCGACTCCCTGTTCGCTTATGATGTGGTTGGATTTCACACGCAGGACTGGCTCGATTCCTTCCTGTTCTATGTGCAGGAGCAATTGGGCGCGAGCGTAGATGAAAATGGAGTAGTGACCCATGGCGATCGGACGGTGCGTGCCATCGCATGCCCTATCGGCATCGACACCGCCGAGTTTGTCGCCTGCGCCGAGGGGCAGGCCGCGCAAGACGTATTTGAGAAAATGCGCGTCAGCGCCAATGACCGCGCCATGATTATCGGTGTCGACCGACTGGACTATTCGAAAGGATTGCAGGAAAGATTCAACGGATATGAGCGGTTTCTAGCCGCTCATCCCGATCAGCACGGTCAGGTGTTTTTACTGCAAATTGCGCCGCCATCTCGTGGGGACGTGCAAAGCTATCAGGAGATCCGTCTGGCGCTTGATGGCGTGTCGGGTCATATCAACGGCGAATATGCCGATGCCGAATGGGTGCCGATACGCTATGTCAACAAAGGCTATCCGCGCGACCAGCTGGCTGGCATGTATCGCGCCGCGCGTGTCGGGCTGGTCACGCCCCTGCGTGACGGAATGAACCTGGTCGCCAAGGAATATATCGCGGCACAAGACCCCAGCGACCCCGGCGTTTTGATCCTGTCGCAATTTGCGGGTGCGGCAGCTCAACTGAAAGATGCATTGCTGATTAATCCGCACAGCCCGGAGGAAATTGCCGACGCCATTTCACGCGCGCTGGCGATGCCCTTGGATGAACGCATTGCGCGCTGGAAACCGATGATGGAAAATATCGCGCAGGAAGACGTGATCTGGTGGCGGCACAGATTTACGGATGCGCTCGAAGCGGCTCAGCCCGCGCTGGATGAAGTCTCGACCTGACCCGACATGATCGTGCGGCCATGCGGCATGGCCTGGGGCATTTCGGCAGCGATGAACGCCATCATCGCCTCGCGCACATCGCAGCGCAAATCGAATGCATTGCCTGCGTCTGCCGCACTGACAAGCGCACGCAGCTCCATAACCTCAGGGCGCACATCGGTAACTTGCAAGCCGATAACACGCTGATCCCATTTGGGGTGGGCGCGCACCACTTCATCGAGCTTGCTGCGTAAGCGGGGCACATCGGCCGTGGGGTCCACATAGAGAAAGGCGGTGCCAAGCAGTTGACTGCTCTCGCGCGTCCAGTTCTGAAAAGATGTTTCGAGAAATTTGCTGACCGGCACGACCAGTCGTCGCTCGTCCCAGATTTTGACGACCACGTAGGTCAGGCGGATTTCTTCGATCCGGCCCCATTCGCCGTCCATAATGACAACGTCGTCGAGCCGGATTGGTTCGCTGAAAGCCATCTGGATGCCCGCGATCAGGTTCTTGAGCATCGGCTGCGCCGCCGCGCCCACAGCCAAGCCTGCCAGTCCCGCCGACGCCATCAGCGTAACGCCCACACTACGCACGCCGGGAATATTCAGCAGCAACATACATATAGTCAGGAATATGATCGCGAAGGTGCAGATGCGCGATATGATGCCGATGCGCGTGCGTTTGCGCCGCGCTGCCAGATTGTCGGGCGTAGAAATATCGGCATTGAGCACGATCACCGCGCTCAGGGATTGTAACAGCGCAAGCGCCAGCCAGCCGATCAGCACTGGAATGATGAATCCTGAAAGATAGACGAGCCACCCGCGTCCTTCCTCGCCAAGCGGGGCCGCGCGCAGGGAAATGACCATGACAATGAGCACAAAAATCCAGCGGCTGGGCCGCCTGAATCGCGCGACAAATATATCGTCGACGCCGTTTCTACTCTTGCGCGCCAGCCGTCCCGCCACGCGGAACAGGAACATATGCGCCAAGAGCGCCACGGCCAATGCGGCTGCCGCAATCAATAATGTAGCAACTACGCTGATCGCCCAAACGGGCAGATAAGACGTCAAATATTCTTTCACCTGTCATTCCCCGGCAATTGTAATTTTAGCCACCCGATCAGTGAAACTGACTCGTTGAGAGTAAGTGGCGGCTTTCACTGGCCCCACGCGCGGCAGACATGGCACATAACCTGCCTGCCCAAAAGCGCACCTCATTCCAAAACATGAGCTTTGCCTTTGTTCCGTTGCAGCGCACAAAAAATCAAACGCCACCCGTCCAAAACAAAGCGGTCAGGCAACAGTTTTGACGAGGAAACAACGCATTTTTGCTTACGAGGGAGACAAAATGGCCTCTCCAGCGTAATGATTGTTAATCGTTATGCCTACCTCACTGACATCGGGAGATTATAATGCACTGGCAACAATCGCTCGAACAGATGATGATGGCGTCGCCAGTGCCGCCCGAATTCCGCTCGGCCTTGTTCGCCCTTTGTCTGATAGCCATCGCAGGCGTCGCCGGCTGGGTAGCCGGCCGCCAGTTTGGACCGCCAATCGGTGCTTGGCTCGATCGCATCAACGGCCAACCCGCTACAACAAATGCCCAACCTTTGGTCCCCATCATTCGCGCTGCCTCCGCTGCCGTGCTGCTGCTGATATTTGCGCGTGTCTTTGCGCTCGACGATCTGGGTAGCATCATCGCCGCGCTTGCTTTTGGATTGGCGCTGGCGGCGCTGGCCTATCGTGTCATGGGATTTTTCGGTATCGGGCGGGCAATTGCAACGGGTATGGCGATTGCCATTCTGTCGGTGAGCAGTGCCGGAATCCTAAGCGGCATGGCACCGCTGCTGGCGGCGCTGGACGGTATCGGATTTTCACTCGGCAAGCATCGCTTTTCACTGCTCGCAGCGTTCATGGCGATCTTCATCATCGCAGTGATCTTCGTTCTTGCTCGCATCGCCAACCGCGCGAGCCACCATGCCATCGACAAGATGACCTCACTCAGCGTTTCGCAGCGCGTGCTGAGCCAGAAACTCGTCGGCATCGGCGTGATCGTTATCGCCGTGTTATTGGGCATCGACCTGCTCGGCATTGACCTGACGGCGCTCACGGTATTTTCGGGTGCGCTCGGGCTGGCGGTCGGGTTTGGGTTGCAAAAGACGCTCGGCAACCTGCTCGCCGGATTGATTTTGCTGATGGACCGGTCGATCAAACCGGGCGACGTGATCGTCGTGGGCGACACCTTTGGCGCGGTCAATAAAATTGGCGTGCGCGCGGTTTCGGTGGTGACGCGCGATGGCAAGGAACATCTGATCCCCAACGAGCAACTGATGACGGAGCCGGTTGAAAACTGGTCTTATTCAAGCCGCGATGTCCGCCTGCATATTGAGGTCGGCGTATCCTATGCCAGCGACATCGTGCTGGCGCAGAAACTGATGATCGAGGCGGCGATGGCGGCGAAACGCGTGCTGCCCAACCCCAAACCCTCGGTGTGGCTCAAAGGATTTGGCGACAGTTCCGTCGACCATGATATATTGGTGTGGATTGATGACCCGGAACTGGGGGTGGGAAATGTGCGGTCCGATATTCTCAATCGTTTGTGGTTGTCCTTTGCCGAACACGGCATCGAAATCCCCTTTCCCCAGCACGACATTCATGTGCGCAGTATGCCGCCCTTACCTGTCTCCATGCGAGAAGCGGACAACACATAATGCATCCATCGCCAGCTAATGCTTGGCTATGGGGTGGCACTTGTCTTGGCTAACCGTTAGGCCTGAGCGATGATCGTCATTCTCGCCATTCTCGCCGCCCTCATTATCACTGCTTTCCTGAGTTTCAGTGCCTTTGCGCGGTCGCAACGCTGGAAAGCGACCGTGACGCCGCTTGCCTCGATCATCGGCAGTGGCTTTTTGATCTGCGGTCCGCTGCTCGCGAAAGAATTTGGGTCGGCGGCGATCCTTGCCATGGCGGTGCTTCTGGCGATTGCCTATGCCGTAGGCGCAGTCGTGCGGTTCAATATCATCCACATCGAAAATATCGCGCCCAAACTAAGCCTCAACGATCCGATGGCGTGGGCGATGCGGGCCGCACAAGCCATGCTGGCGATCGCCTATGCTGTTTCAGTCGCTTATTATCTCAAGCTATTGGCAGAATTTTTGTTGCGGCCGCTAGCGATCAGTGCAGCGATACATCCGTTGGTGTCGAATATCCTGGTAACGGTCATCATCGCGGGAATGACAGCGATGACCTTTTCCGGCAGTGTCAAGAAGATCGAACATGCAGCCCATGCAACGGTTTCTGTCAAAATCGGCATCATCGCGGGGATACTGACGGCGCTGGGCATTTATTGGGTGATGCGCCCCGTGACGCCGCCCTATGCACTGCCCCCAACGAAACTCGGCTGGTCGGGCATCCCCTTGCTGCTTGGTTTGCTCATCACCGTGCAAGGCTTCGAGACGTCGCGTTACATGGGCGAGCTATACGACCAAAAGACCCGCATACGCACGATGCGCCACGCGCAGTTGATATCCTCCGCTATCTATCTCGCGTTTCTGGGATTGCTAACGCCCTTCCTTGATCAGGCGCAACATGCTGAGGGGGTGGCCGGGATATTGGATATCATGGAAATGGTAGCGCCCGCTTTGGGGTTTTTCGTGTTGATCGGAGCGGTCGCAAGCCAATTGAGCGCCGCAATCGCCGATTCCATCGGGTCTGGCGGTTTGATGATGGAGGTGTCGCGCCAGAAGCTCGGCGTGCGCGCTGCTTTCATGGCGGCGAGCGCATTGTCGATAGCGGTCGTGTGGCTGACCAACCCTTTTTCCGTCATAGCCTTATCGTCGCGGGCATTCGCTCTTTTTTATGCGGCACAGGCAATATTAGCATTGTGGGTTGCAATGCGCACTAACGTCGGCAGCTTGTGGGCACGGGCAGGATTTGTCGCAGTTGGGCTGATTTGCGTAGTCGCAGCATTGGCGGGCGCTCCCGCTGAATCATGAAGGCTATACCCGAACCATATTTCGTTCGATTATGTAGCCAGCGCAGGTGGGTGTATCGCTGCTAAATGCAAAATGATTTTAACGCCATTACCGTAACGGTCATTTTTGTGGCGGGTCTGGTCGGATTTGCCACGGGCAGGGTTCGACATGATCTTGTTGCGCTGATCATGTTACTTGTGTCGGTATGCGTTGGACTGGTTCGCCCCGATAAAGCGTTCTCCGGATTTGGGGACGCCGTGGTCATCACCGTCGCCAGCGTTATGGTACTGAGTGCCGCCATATCCCGGTCCGGCGTATTGATGCGCGCGCTAAAGCCGTTGCGCGGGATCATGACAACGGAAGCGGGCATTGCAATTGTGTTTGCGGTGCTGTGCGGTTTAGCGTCAGCATTCATGAACAACGTGGGTGCGTTGGCACTGCTACTGCCCGCCGCGTTGGCCGCGTGCCGCACCGCGCAGGTATCCCCCAGCAAGATATTGATGCCGATGGCCTTTGCGTCTTTGCTCGGTGGCCTCGTTACCCTTATCGGCACGCCGCCCAACATCATCATTGCAGAATTACGAATGCATTATGGGAAGCCCGCATTCGCGATGTTCGATTTCGCTGCCGTTGGTATCCCGCTCGCGCTGGCCGGGACGATCTTGGCAGTCATACTGGCGCGGTTGTTGCCGGAACGTATTTCGACCAAGGGCGAACCGCTACTGTTCAAAGTGGCGGATTATCTTTTTGAGGTAGTGGTGGGTCCGGCGTCACGCTCGGAGTCTCTTACAGTAGAGGCGCTAAGCAACGTTGGTAAGGGTGAAGATCGATTGTCGGTGCTAGCGATCGACCGTGGCGGGATATTGTTGGCGGCGCCTGGGCCGCAACGGGATTTACTGGCAGGAGACATTGTACAGATTGAGGGCCGCGCGCCCATCGTCGAAGCCGCCATGGATCGTTTCGGCCTGACGCTTGCCAGTGACACGGACGATGACTTGCTGGAGGCGGCCTTTCTCGAGTGCGTGGTATCTGACGGGAGTTCGCTTCCCCGAATGCCGGACGCACGCAAAGAGTTGTCTATCGCAGGTGCAGCCCTTGTGGCCGTAAGTCGCCGGGGACGCAGCATCACCGGTGCGTTGGCGCATTTCCGTATCTTGGCGGGTGATATTTTGTTGCTGCAAGTGACGACTGAACGGCGCGTCGAGATCACCAATCGTTTCGCGCTTATGCCGTTGGCAGAGCGATCGCTCACCTTGGGTGCAGGTGGTCTTGACTGGATTCCTGTCGGTGCGTTGATATTGGCGATTGTTGCGACTTCAATCGGATTGACTAGTCTGTCAGTGGCACTGGTAATGGCAGTGGCCGTGATTGGACTAATGGGGAAATTGCCTGGCAATGCCTATCGCGACATAGATTGGTCAATCTTGGTACTGCTCGCGGCGTTGATCCCCGTGGCTCAGGCTTTTTCCGACAGTGGTGCGGGTGAACATGTCGCCAACGTGCTTAGTGCCGTGGGGCATGGTCAGCCCGGTTGGGTGCTGGTCGCGGCCACGATGGCTGCCACCATGGCGGTTACACCCTTCCTCAACAACGCGGCGGCCGTACTCATCATGGCACCGATTGCCGCGAATATCGGGATACAGGGACATGCTTCCGTCGATGCGATGTTGATGGCAGTCGCGATTGGTGCGTCATGCGACTTCTTGACGCCTATCGGCCATCAGTCGAACACATTGGTATGGGGACCGGGTGGCTATCGTTTTTCCGATTATGCCCGTATTGGTGCGCCACTGACGCTATTGGTGCTGGTTTTGGGGACGGCCTTAATCGACCATATCTGGGGGTAGGGGAAACATGGCTGACATCAAATCCGTGGCGCCCCTGATCAAATCGGGTTCAGCAACCTTCTATCGCTATGTCCATGCGGCCGTGATGCAGTTCAGGGCACAGATCGACAAAACTGGCCTGTTTCCTGACATGAACGGAGATGCCGGGCGATTGGTACGCCAAACCGTTCAGGACGAGAGCAAGCTGACCAAGGCGTATATGTTGATGTCTGCGCTATCAGCAGGGATTGCTACACTTGGGCTTTTACAATCATCCGCAGCGGTAGTGATCGGCGCGATGCTGATTTCGCCGTTAATGGGTCCCATTTCTTCGCTTGGCTTTGGTTTTGCTTCTCTTGATGGCCATCAAATCCGGGCGGCGCTGCGTGTTGTTTTAGTAGGCGCAGTGATTGGTATATTGACCGGAGTATTGCTCACCTGGCTCAGCCCGATCCGCAATGCCACGCCCGAAATCATCGCGCGCACGCAACCCACGCTGCTCGATCTTGCCATAGCGATTTTATCGGGGATGGCAGGAGCCTACGCAACCGTGCAGCAAAAAGGCGGCACAGCGATAGGCGTTGCTATCGCCACCGCGCTGATGCCGCCGCTTGCAACCGTGGGCTATGGTCTTGGTGTGATGAACATTGCCTTTGCGGGTGGTGCATTTTTGCTGTTCGTCACCAACCTTGCCGCCATCGCCTTTTCATTTGCGCTGGTTGCACGATTAAGCGGCGCGGCGCGTCCACTCTCGCATGTCGAAATCACGCCGCGCTATGTTGTTGGCGGCGTTTTAGCGTTCTTGGTATTGGCAACGCCGCTGGCCCTGACGTTGCTGCGTGTCACGCATGAAAGCTCGGCGCAAGCGACGGCGCGGCGGATCATTGCCGATGAATTAAAAGTGCCAACGACCAACATCGCGCAGCTGCAAACGACTTGGCCGTTGACTGGCGATCTATCGATTGATGCAGTCGTAGTTTCGCCGAATTATCGCAACGACGGAGAGCAGAAAATAACAGATCGCATTACCAAGGCGCTGGGCAAAGCCCCGCAACTCAATTTGCAACAAGTCGTG
This sequence comes from Sphingobium sp., assembly GCA_039934655.1. GTDB lineage: Bacteria > Pseudomonadota > Alphaproteobacteria > Sphingomonadales > Sphingomonadaceae > Sphingobium. Next base: position 779 of record JBDTLS010000026.1, on the reverse strand, counting down.
GCGGCCGACATCAATGGCCAGACCAAAGCCATTGTCGATGCTGCCGTCGAGCGCACAGCGTCAGGCATCGCGCGCGATGTTCCACCCCTGACGGCTATTCGACAAACCATAGGCTTGCCAGCACAGGCAATATGGGTCAATCGGGCCGAAAGAACCGTCAACATCGTACCAATGGCCGCACCGGGATGGGAGTTGGGTGACTATCACGCCCTGGAGGGCAAAGCCGCAAAATCGGCTGCTGGATGGCAGATAGCCGTGGTGCCACCCGTTGTGGCGTCTTTGATCTTTCCCGTGCGCGTCGGTAACGAAGATCCTGAAGTCAACCGAATTTGGCGTGATAATTTATGGGCCATATTACGCTGGCAAGCGCAGAACCTGACCCTCAAGTCGATATACAGCGACAGCACAACAGATGAGAACCGCGCCAGTGCTGACGAAAATACAGTTGCCGTCATGGCGACCCTGAAAGATTTGGGAGTGGCCAGCCAAATTGTACAAAGCGACGATAGTGAAATATTTAAGTCCGCCAAAGCCACTGGTGAATTGAAAAACATTCGCGGCACCGAAGTGAAAATTATACCCGCACCGCCCAATGGCGAAACGATATTGAATTGATCAGACCACTTGATGATTTTCCGACGGCTTCCCGCTCAAGAACGCGCGTGAAAGCCCGTGATAGAGCTTCTCGCGGTATATAAGTGCGCTTATACTAAATCCCATTGAGTCTTCTGTGGTTGCCGCCCGTGATGCAAGAAGTTTCGAGTCCGATGTGCGAGTGA
>JBDTLS010000025.1:0-19719 GCA_039934655.1 Sphingobium sp. | reverse complement strand
GACTTTAACGAGGGCACATGCTGACACGGATTTGTAAGGGCGTCGGCGCGATATGCCTATGGGCGATCGTTTTGATCTGCCTCATCATCACAATCGCGCCCGCGTTCCTTGACCGGATTTATTATTCCGGCCCGATCAGCGCCCATTATGACGGCGCGCATTTCGACAATCCCGATGGCGAAATAAATATGCCCACGGCTTCGGGCAAAGGCGGCAACATGCTGGGCCGGTTCCTGCTGTCGCAAGCCAGTCGCCCGCCCTGGCCCGATCATGTCGAGGTGCACCCGAATGTTCCGCCTGCGCATGTAAACGGCACCGCGATGCGCGCGACATGGGTGGGCCATGCCACGGTGCTCATTCAGGCGGACGGCCTCAACATCCTGACCGATCCGATCTGGTCTGACCGTGCCGGACCAATGGCGGGGCTGGGGCCAAAAAGAGTCGCCGCGCCGGGCATAAACTTCGCGGCGCTGCCAAAGATTGATGTCGTGCTCGTCAGCCACAATCATTATGATCATATGGACCTGCCGACCCTGAAACGGCTGTGGGATCGCGATCGTCCGCTCATCATCACCAGCCTCGGCAATGACACGATCATAAAGGGTGCGGGCGTCCCATCGCGCGCGCTGGATTGGGGCGGCATGACCCAGCTGGCGAATGGCGCAAAGGTGCATGTTGTTCGCAACCATCATTGGTCGAGCCGGTGGGGCAAGGACAAGAATCGCGCCTTATGGTCAGCGTTTTTGATCGAAACGCGCGCCGGGAATATATTCTTTGCGGGCGACACTGGCGCGGGCAACATGCAATGGGCGAACGAAGCGCGCCGCTTCGGGCCGATCCGGCTGGCGATGATCCCGATCGGCGCGTTCCGTTTCAACCCCGGACAGATGTCGAACGATGCCCACATCGGTCCGGAACAAGCGGTCGAGGTGTTGGAGCGGCTGGGCGCGTCCACGGCCATTCCCATTCACTGGGGCACGTTCCGCCTCTCCAACGAAGCCTATGATACGCCGCCCGCAATGCTCAAACTGTTCACGGCATGCGCGGGCATCGCACATGAACGGTTTGCACCACTTGCTATCGGGCAAGCCATAAATGTTGCACCCTATAGTGCGCCAGCGCGGGCGAAAGCCGATTCCCGGCCCTGCCTGCCCAATTCGCCCCAACTCGCGGCGCTCAAATAAAGCGCGGCGCGGGCGGCGGGCGGCGGCGAGTCGGGCCAGAAGCTCGGTCGACAGGACTGAAGGATGAACCATCATGGCTGATCACCAGCGCGCCACCTCCGTCCTGGTAAACGACAAGATGCAGCACGGTTATCATTATGAGCTGACCGCGCCGACGGGCAAGGATTTCGATCCCGATTTCAAGCCACAACTCACCCCGGCGGAAATGCTGAAACTCGGCGTGTTCGGCGGCCGATATATGACCGATTGCCGCGATGAATTTCCTGGCTCATGGTTCACCCGCGCCCGATTGTCCCCGCTGCGCGCTGACAAGAAGATCAATCATTTCGGGGTATTGGCGAGCAGTTCCTTACGCGAATGGCGCGCGAAAGGCTGGATCCACCCCCAGGATCCGCGCGGCTGGTTTCAATGGTATAGCCGCTATTATATGGGGCGGCGCTCGAACGACGACGCGCGCCAAATCAAACGCTGGCGGGCATTTGACCGGCACGCCGCGCAAGTCCGCAAATATTGCGAACCGGGCGATCCCTTTTGTCGGCCCCGGCAACGACAAGCCCTGTTGCAATGGGCCTATGACAGTCGCATCATATAAGCTGTACCAGAACAAGGCGAAGCAAATTGGCAAACCTCGAAATTCTGCTTTCCAGCCGCCAAATCCCGCTCTAGGATGTTGCAGTGCACCATAAGCAAAGGCGGGGCATGTTGGCCGGACGGAACGAAGAAGCATTTCATAGCTGAGGGGAATTCGCATGGACTTCTTTGATGAAATGCAGGGACTGGCCGACACCGTCAGCGAACCATATGCCCAGTATTGCAAATGGTTCGAGCAGGAAGAGCCATCACGCATTCTCGGCAAAGCCGCGCAGGCAGAAGCATTTTTTCGCAAGACCGGCATCACATTCAATGTCTATGGCGATGAAAACGCAGACGAACGTCTGATCCCGTTCGATGTCGTGCCTCGCATCATTTCCGCGCGCGAATGGCGGATGCTCTCGCGCGGCATCGAACAGCGGGTGCGGGCCCTCAATGCCTTTCTGCATGACATTTATCATCGACAGGAAATATTGCGTGCCGGGCGTATTCCCGCATCGCTGATCGCCGGGAACGAAGCATTTCTGCCGCAGATGGTCGGCGTCGATCCACCGGGCGGTATTTATACCCATATCGTCGGCACCGATATTGTGCGGACCGGCCCGGATGACTTTTTCGTGCTGGAGGATAATGCGCGAACGCCATCGGGCGTATCCTACATGCTCGAAAATCGCGAGACGATGTTGCAGATGTTTCCGGAGCTGTTCTCCCACATCGCGGTGCAGCCGGTCAGCGATTATCCGACCCATCTGCGCCGTTCCCTCTCGGCATGCGCGCCGCTGCAATGCACCGGCAAGCCCGTCATCGCCGTGCTGACCCCCGGCATCCACAATTCCGCCTATTTCGAGCACAGCTTTCTCGCGGACCAGATGGGCGCCGAGCTGGTGGAGGGGCATGACCTGCGCGTGGAGGATGGCCGCATCGCGATGCGTACCACCCGTGGCTATACGCCCATCGACGTCCTCTATCGCCGGGTGGATGATGATTTCCTCGATCCGCTGAATTTCAATCCCGTTTCGGTGCTGGGTGTGCCGGGCATCATGGATGTCTATCGGTCCGGCGGGATCACCATTGCCAATGCACCGGGCACTGGCATTGCCGATGACAAGGCGCTGTATTCCTATGTGCCGGACATCATCGAATTTTACACCGGTGAAAAACCGCTGCTCAAAAATGTGCCGACCTGGCGCTGTTCGGAGGCGGAGCATCTCGCCTATGTTCTCGATCATCTGCCCGAACTGGTCGTCAAGGAGGTGCACGGGTCAGGCGGTTATGGCATGTTGGTAGGCCCGGCGGCGAGCAGGAAGGAAGTCGCCGCCTTCCGCAACAAGCTGGTTGCCCGGCCATCCAATTATATCGCGCAACCCACGCTGGCGCTTTCGACGGTGCCGATTTTCACCCAAAAGGGGCTGGCCCCGCGCCACGTCGATCTGCGCCCGTTTGTGCTCATGTCGCCTGACAGGATCGACATCACCCCCGGTGGCCTGACGCGCGTGGCGATGACCAAGGGATCGCTGGTGGTGAACTCCAGTCAGGGCGGCGGAACAAAAGACACGTGGGTTCTCCAGGAGTAATAACATGCTAGGTAAAACGGCAGGCGGCCTGTTCTGGATGTTTCGCTACCTCGAACGCAGCGAAAACACCGCGCGGTTGCTCGACGCCGGATTTCGCATCACGCTGACGCGCCCGGCCACGGCGGCGTCGGAATGGAAATCGGTGCTGACCACAGCAGGTTCCATCGACGATTACGAAGAACGCCACGACAATTTCGATTCCGCACGGATCATTGATTTCCTGCTGCGGGATGCATCCAACCCGGCGAGTGTCCTCAACACTGTCAAAGCCGCGCGCGACAATGCCCGCCTCGTGCGTACCGCGCTGACCCGCGAGGTGTGGGAAGCGATCAATGAAGCATGGATGACGCTCAAGTCCCTGCTATCCCGCCCGGTCCGCGACCGGGACGTGCCCGAAGTATTGAGCACGATACGCCAACAAAATGCGCTGGTGCGCGGCGCGACCGCCGGAACCATGCTGCGCAACGACGGCTATAATTTCATCCGCATCGGCACGTTTCTGGAACGTGCGGATAACACCGCGCGTATATTGGATGTAAAATATTATCTGCTGCTGCCGTCGATAGCCCAGATCGGTTCGTCGCTGGACAATATGCAGTGGGAAATCATCCTGCGGTCGGTTTCGGCCCAGCGCGCATATCAATGGCTCAATGGGGCCGACACCAATTCCAAAAACATCGCCAATTTCTTGATTTTGCATCGGCAAATGCCACGCAGCCTCGCGTTTTGCAGTCAGAAGATCAAGATCAATCTCGGCTATCTGGAACAGGATTATCGCATCTTCAACCCGTCCGGCACATTGGCCCAGGCACATTACGACAAGTTGACCGACTGCGATATTGAAGCAATCTTCGAATTTGGCCTGCATGAATATATCGAGCGTTTCATTCTCGAAAACAATGTTCTCGCCAGCCAGATCGCCCAAGATTACAGATTTGAGAGGGAATGATGCGGCTGCACGTCAATCATGTTACCACGTATCGCTATGACGCGCCGGTCCCCTATGGCCTGCAACAACTCCGCCTGACGCCCAGGCCATGTATAGGACAGGATATTGTCCACTGGGATATAAGGATCGACGGAGGTAAAAAAGAACTGGGCTTTGCCGATCAATATGGCAACCAGGTCGACCTCATCAGCACACAGGTGGGCGCGCAGGAAATCAGCATCCATTCCACAGGGGAGGTCGAGGTCAGCAACAGGGGCGGCATTCTGGGTCCGCACAGCGGATTCATGCCGTTATGGGCCTATACATGCGAAACTGCGCTCACCAAAGCGGGGCCACGGATACGCGCGCTGCTACGCGAACTGGGCAGCGATTTTGACAGCGACATCGCCCGCGCTCACGCCCTTTCCGCGCTCATCACCCGCCACGCGGCCTACCGGACCGGCACGACCAACACCGAAACCACCGGCGAGCAAGCGCTGGAGGATGGATCGGGCGTGTGTCAGGACCATGCCCATATTTTCATATCGGCGATGCGCGTGCTCGGGCATCCGGCGCGCTATGTGTCGGGCTATCTGATGATGAACGACCGCACCAGTCAGGATGCCACCCATGCATGGGCCGAAGCGCATATGGATGGTATCGGCTGGGTCGGGTTTGACGTATCCAACGGCTATAGCCCGGATGATCGTTATATCCGCATCGCCACCGCGCTCGATTTCAAGGGCGCTACCCCCGTCTCCGGTCTGCGCTATGGTGCAGCGCACGAAAATATGTTTGTCCATTTGCAGGTGCAGCAGTAGGCAACACTACTGCAAAACACGGTCGAGGGGGCATCATGACATATTGCGTTGGGCTTCGACTCAGAAAGGGGCTGGTGTTCATGTCGGACACCCGCACCAATGCAGGTGTCGATGACATTTCGCAGATCAAGAAAATGCACAGCTGGGAAGTCCCCGGTGAACGGGTCATCACCCTGCTGTCGGCGGGCAACCTTGCCTCGACGCAAGCGGTCATCAGCCTGCTCGACGAGCGCACCAAGGCCCCGGCCGAGCGCCATCCATCGATCCTCGTCGCCCCGTCGATGTTCCAGATCGCTACGATCATCGGCGATACATTGCGCGATGTCGTGCGCCGCTATGCGCCATCCGGCCCGGCATCCGAATCGCTGTTCGGGGCGACCTTCATTCTGGGGGGGCAGATACACGGCAGCGAGCCACGGCTGTTCCTGGTCTATCCCGAAGGCAATTTCATCGAATCAAATGAGGATAATCCGTTTTTCCAGACCGGCGAAACCAAATATGGCCGCCCGATCATCGTGCGCGCGCTGCATTCGGACATGAGCTTCGAGGAAGCGGTCAAGCTGCTGTGCGTATCGTTCGATTCAACGATCCGCGCCAATGCTGGCGTCGACCTGCCGATCGACCTCGCGGTGCATGCCGTCGACGAATATCGCCTGACCGCCCAGCGCCGCTTCACCCGCGACGACCCCTATTACAGGAAAGTCTCGGACGGCTGGAGCGACGCCCTGCGCACCGCATTCAGGGCGCTGCCTGATTTTTCTTTTTGAGGGGTGTGGTGAGCAGTGAGAAATTTTGGGGGTTATTGCACCTGCCACTGTAATTCCACCGCAATTCATACGAAAGCGTAACGATTCCACAGGGGGAGTTGGCATGGACGAACGAGGACACCAGAACAAACCGAACGCACCAATGGATGGTGATTCCGAACGGCGAGAACCGAGAAGAACGAAGCTTAATGCTTCGCTTGCTTTGGCTGGCATCATGTTGGTCCTAGTTGTTTGTCCCGGTATCAAAAGCTGCTTCTTTGATAGTGCGAGTGCGCCGCCTGCAGAGGTGACATCACCAATAGCGCTTCCCGCGCCCGCAGTGACGCCCTCGACTCAGTACCCTCCTCAGCTCAGTCAACAAAATCAGTTGGATACACTCGCCCGGGACATCTACAAGCAGCAATGCTTAGAAGCGTTGACACGTGGAAATGACCCACAGGTTATGCAGATTCCTGAGCAGACCCGCGAAGCTATGTGCACCGACACTGGTCAACAACCGTGACGATGTCTGGTTTGCAAACTACACAATCTCTTATCGTTTAGAGGTATGGGATTGCTGGAATTACGATGACAGGTGCGGTGAACCATAAAGTGGAGATCAATGGTAGAACCTATCGCGTGGAGGTGAAGGGGTTAACCGTCGAAGTTTATGACAAATCGATAATGACGAAACGTTCCCCAGAGGCGGGTTTGAGGCTGAGGTCTGCCGTCAAAATAGCTACGGGCTGCCGGATTATCGACGAATATTGGGAAGCGGCTCACCTTGTAGGCATTTTGGACTGCCCCCAACCAAATGATGCGGATTTGTAAAACTACATATCTCCACATCAATATATTTTCGTTCTCCCCCCGTTCCCTTGCCAAATGAAAAGCCCCGCTTGGTCCGCGCGTCGCTCCCTCGCGCGCCGCCCCACCAAATCAAATCACGACGAACCGAGTCGCTGAACTGTCATTTACCCTCTTGTGTTGGATTGCGGCTGTGGCACTATCCCTAGTGTACGGGACGAAGGGGGTCACGCAACAGATTGTGTTTTCGCGTGAAACAGCGGCCCCAGAAAACGGGCATTTTTTCGCGAAAACATGGGTCTTTTGCACCCCTCAATCTGTCCCGCGCGTTTGACCCGAAAGATGCTATGGTGGGATCGACCCACTTCGGCCTTGTTCGAATCGAACGAATAGTGAACATAGGGGGCCGAGATGGATTTTAGAGATACGCAGGAAATGGACAGTGGCGACGTGGCAACCTTGAGCGAAGATCGGCAGACGAGCGCGGCGACAGCGCCGATCGCGAAAAAAACTGCGCCCGCGCCCAAAAGCGCACCTGCGGATGCTGCGGCCGAGAATGCCCAGTCTGGCGATGCCCCATCCGCCAACACCAAAGCGGAACCCGAATCATCGAAGACGATCAACGTGCGCCGCTTCCCGGTGGTGACGGATGCGTCGCGCGATGCGTTGCTGACCGATTTCGGCAAGGAAACGCTGAACGATCGTTATCTACTGCCCGGTGAAAGCTATCAGGATCTGTTCGCGCGCGTCGCCGCCGCTTATGCCGACGATGCCGACCATGCCCAGCGCATCTATGACTATATCAGCCGCCTGTGGTTCATGCCCGCAACCCCGGTGCTCTCCAACGGCGGCACCGGGCGCGGCCTGCCGATCAGCTGCTATCTCAACTCCGTCGACGACAGCCTTGAGGGCATCGTCAACACATGGAACGAGAATGTCTGGCTGGCGTCGCGCGGCGGCGGCATCGGCACTTACTGGGGCAGCGTGCGCGGCATCGGCGAGCCGGTCGGCCTCAACGGCAAGACCAGCGGCATCATTCCGTTCGTGCGCGTGATGGACAGCCTGACGCTGGCGATTTCCCAAGGGTCGCTGCGGCGCGGGTCGGCGGCGTGCTACCTCGATGTCTCGCACCCGGAGATCGAGGAGTTCCTCGAAATCCGCAAGCCATCGGGCGATTTCAACCGCAAGGCACTGAACCTGCACCACGGCGTATTGCTGACCGACGAGTTCATGGAAGCGGTGCGTAACGGCGCGGAGTTCAACCTGCGCAGCCCCAAGGACGGCAGCGTGCGCTCCACCGTCGATGCGCGCGCTTTGTTCCAGAAGCTGGTCGAAACCCGCCTCGCCACCGGCGAGCCGTACATCGTCTTTTCCGACACCGTGAACCGCATGATGCCCAAGCATCACCGCGACCTCGGCCTTAAGGTGTCAACATCGAACCTGTGCAGCGAAATCACCCTGCCCACGGGCCGCGACCACCTCGGCCATGATCGGACGGCGGTGTGCTGCCTGTCCTCGCTCAACATTGAAACATGGGACGAATGGAAGGACGACAAGCAGTTCGTTGAGGATGTCATGCGCTTCCTCGACAATGTGTTGCAGGATTATATCGACCGCGCCCCGCCCGAAATGGCCCGCGCCAAATATTCGGCAAGCCGCGAGCGTTCGGTCGGCCTTGGCGTCATGGGCTTCCACAGCTTCCTGCAAGCGCGCGTCATCCCGTTTGAAAGCGCGATGGCGAAAAGCTGGAACTTGCGTATCTTCAAGCACATCAGCACCAAGGTCAACGAAGCGTCGATGATGCTGGCGCAGGAACGCGGCCCCTGCCCCGATGCTGCCGACATGGGCGTGATGGAGCGCTTTTCCTGCAAGATGGCGATCGCGCCGACCGCGTCGATTTCGATCATCTGCGGCGGCACCTCGGCCTGCATCGAGCCGATCCCGGCCAATATCTATACCCACAAGACGCTCTCGGGCAGCTTCTCGATCAAGAATCCCTATCTCGAGAAACTGCTCACCGAAAAGTCCAAGGACAGCGACAAGATCTGGAATTCGATCCTCGAGCGCGGCGGCAGCGTCCAGCATATCGACGTCCTCACCCAGGAAGAAAAAGACGTCTACAAGACTAGCTTCGAGATCGACCAGCGCTGGCTGATCGAGCTCGCCGCCGACCGCACGCCGTACATCGACCAGGCCCAGTCATTGAACCTGTTCATCCCGGCCGACGTCGACAAGTGGGACCTGATGATGCTCCACTTCCGCGCCTGGGAGCTGGGCATCAAGTCGCTCTATTATTTGCGGAGCAAAAGCGTCCAGCGCGCCGGCTTCGCGGGCGGCGTGGAGGCCGATAACACCCCCGAATTGAAAGAAATCCAGCTCGCCAGCAGCACGGATTACGACGAGTGTTTAGCCTGCCAATGACCACCCAATCCCTCCTCGAACTCGCCATCGCCGCCATCCTCTTCGGCGTCGGCGTCTGGCTCTACCGCCGGCCGCGGGGGCAGGACCCAGCGCCCGACCATTACGGCAGCCAGGGCGCGGTGCTGCTGTTCGCGATCGCCGCGATCCTCATCGTCCATGTCGTCATGACCGAGCGCGCCAGGCCCGCGCCCGCAACGGTCGAGGTCAATGCGCCATGACCAGCCGCGCCGCCGCCCTCCTCGCCGCCCACACCGCCCCCGAAACGCCGGCGATGCAGGCCCAGCGCCGCCGCTTCATGACCCTCGCCATTCTCGGCGCCGCCCTGCTCGGCGCGGTCGCCGGAGTTCTCAATTCCAAGGGAGTTTTCTAAATGCCCCTTCTCGAAGCCCGCAAGCAGTACAAGCCGTTCGAATATCCCTGGGCGTTCGAATATTGGAAGCGCCAGCAGCAGATCCACTGGATGCCGGAGGAAGTGCCGCTGGGCGAGGATTGCCGCGATTGGGCGCAGAAGATCTCGGATCACGAGCGCAACCTGCTCACCCAGATCTTCCGCTTCTTCACCCAGGCCGATGTCGAGGTGCAGGATTGCTACCACGAGAAATACGGCCGCGTGTTCAAGCCGACCGAGATCAAGATGATGCTCGCCGCGTTCAGCAACATGGAGACGGTGCACATCGCCGCCTACAGCCATTTGCTCGACACCATCGGCATGCCCGAGAGCGAATATGGCATGTTCCTCCAGTATAAGGAGATGAAGGACAAGCACGACTATCTCGCCACCTTCGGCGTCGACAGCGACGAGGATATCGCCCGCACGCTGGCCATGTTCGGCGGCTTCACCGAGGGCCTGCAATTGTTCGCCAGCTTCGCCATGCTGATGAACTTCCCGCGTTTCAACAAGATGAAGGGCATGGGCCAGATCGTCACCTGGTCGATCCGCGACGAAAGCCTGCACTGCGAAGGCATCATCCGCCTGTTCCACGCCTTTGTGGCGGAGCGCGGCTGCCTGACCAAGGCGGTCAAGGAAGACATCATCGATTGCTGCCAGAAAACCGTGCGGCTGGAGGATGCATTCATCGACCTCGCATTCGAGCAAGGCCCGGTGCCCGGCATGTCCGCCAATGAAATCAAGCGCTATATCCGCTACATCGCTGACTGGCGGCTCGGCCAATTGGGCTTCAAGCCGGTCTATATGATCGAGGACCACCCGCTGCCGTGGCTCGCGCCGCTGCTCAACGGGGTCGAGCACGCCAACTTCTTCGAAACCCGCGCCACCGAATATTCCAAGGGCGCCACCCGCGGCAGCTGGAACGAGGTATGGGATTCGTTCGACCGGCGCAAAAAGCTCAAAGCCAACGACGACGTGGCCGCACCCGATGACGGCGAGGACATGTTCGCTAGGGCAGGAATGGCGGCGGAGTAGGGGGAGTGGGTGTCCATGTCAGCACATGCCCATATTGTCACACAAAAAACGTGTCTTTTACGGCTGTTTATGATTTCCCTATAACTTCATCTGAGAAACGCTGCTTATTCATATGTGGATGCTGCAAAGAGGGGGTCATTTGGGAATATCTGCACTCGAATTACAACCCTGTTCAGGTCGCCGGTGATTTGGACAAAGTAAACTTTCTTTTTTATCAACAATGGCCAAAAATAGATAAGGCTCTCTGTCCACCCGATACACCTGAAAACGTGGTAAACTATTTCGATCAAGCGACTGACAGCCTAAATTCAGGAAATTTTGATGCAGCAGGTATCATGTTTCGCAAAGCGCTTGAAAGCGCAACCAAGGGTCTTGATTCTGAACTTTCGAGAATAAATCTCGTCAAGCGCATAGAAAAATTAGTTGAAAACAACTTGATAACGCCTGCTTTAGGTGAGTGGGCAACCGAAATCAGGCTGGGCGGAAACGATGCAGCTCACGAGGATGAACCTTTCTCAAAAGAAGAAGCGCAGGCGTTACATGATTTCTGCGAGAATTTTTTGCGATATGCTTTTACTCTACCAGCAGCCGTAACACGCCGCGCCACGGTGGGCTGTTATACCACATCCCGATGAGTCTTACTCATCGGGATGTGGTAAAGCCCGCGCGACGCCTGAGCGTAATCAATATCGGATGCGTCAGCATCTTCGGGATTGCGTATTAAACTGGATATTTCCGCCGCGTATGCACCACCGTCAGCACATCCAGTTCCGTCTCAGACGTGATCTGATAGACGATGACATAGGGCAGGCCGACCACCGAAAACTCTCGCGTTCCTTCGACAAGGCCGTTTCGCCCCAACATCGGGAATTGACCGAACATCATCGCCGTCTGCAAAATCCGGGCAATCACATTATCTGCGGCGCGTTCGTCATCCTGCGCAATCCAGTCACGGATTGCAGTAAGATCATCCTTCGCGTTTGGTGTAAAATTAACGTTCAAGGCCGAAATCGCGCAATATTTGCGCTGCGGGGATTAGGCCATCTCGATCCTTGGCTTGTTCAATAGCGGATACGATCTTGGCTTTCTTCCACGCCGTATAACCACGTTCGACTGGGCGAGCACTCTCGGCGGTCTTGTCATCAGCGGGAAGCGTCAGTTTCATAACCCAAATATGCGCTCGCTTTTCTCCGCCCGCAACCCCCTACTTATTAATCGCCTTCTGCCCCGCACTCCCCACCGATTCAATATCCCTCCCGACGCCCTTCACCGTGTTGCAGGCGCTGAGTAGCAGGGCGGCGGCGAGCGCGAAGATGCCCAGCACGGCGCCGATGGTTTTTTCTTCGGGTGTATTCATGGCTCGGTTCCCTTTTATCAGGCTGGCGGTCGCGTAAACTCTATCTGCACGCGCAAGCGGCGGCAAGATGCGACACCCGCCTAAACCCCTCCACATTTCCCGCGCGTGAATGCGGGCGTCCGCCCCGCCCCACCCTCGCCACTGTCTGTCGCTCTGTCATCGCCCCCGCCAACGCATGACCGTGATTTCCCCCCGCGTTTCTGCTATCATCCTACGACTCCACCCCACAAAAAGGAGGATGCAACATGGCACTGATAACGATCGACGATCGCAAGAAGGAAATGCACATTTTGCTGGACAAGATGCGCGCGGCACCCTCGCAGGATTGGACGCAGGAACGCGAGCGCGTCCTCATCCTGCAAAAGATGATCGAGGCGGCGAGCCACCAGCCCGCCTGACGCGACGAGCGTTAAATCCTCACCGTTCGTTTCGAGCGAAGGTTCGAGCTTGCCGAGAACCGAGGTCGAGAAGGCTGCCCGCCAGCGTTCTCGATACGCCTTCTCGACAGGCTCGAAACCTACTCGAAACGAACGGATCAGAGTCAACGCGTTTGGTTTCCAACCCACAAAAAACTGCTGTCCTACATCCCCTGCGGTGCCTTAAGCCTGAGCCTTCACCGCAGAAAGGACCATATATGCTGCATGATAATGAATTCACCCCACCGCCAAGGTCGGTCCGCGACATACCGCTGGAGCGTACCAACGGCTTTACGCCAGCGGGCGGCATTGAAACGCATGAGTTGTTTGACAACTGGATGCGCAACATCATCGAACCGGCACGCCTCGCGCGCCTTCAAAACGAAGCCTGAAACAGGAGAACCAAGCATACTACCGGCGCGTGTCGCCGCAGGGTTGAGCCGCTAAAGCAACGCTCGCGAAAAATGGGAGAAGGTTTCGCGAAAACGAGTGCAATGCTGGAGCATAAAGCGATTTCCAGTCAGATGACACCATCTGACAATTAAGAAATCGCTGTAAAGCATAGAGCGGTTGATCTGATTCAATCGGATCGCAAACCGCTCTAAACAGCTCCATGCTTGAATAGCCGCGCATTTCCGGTCATGCAGGTGGCGTCTGATCCCCGTCCCCTAAAAGAGATATCCCGTCATGACCGACACTTGGAAAGTTACGCTGCCCTGCACCCGTGCAGAGGCGGAGGCACTTACCGAGGATAGTAATGCGCTCGCCGCCCTGCCTCATTCGGCCGACAATCCCCCGGTCGTGATGAGCAGCGAACTGGAGACGGACAATGCTGCCGCCTGGCAGATCGAGGCCTTTTTTGAAGGCAAACCGAAGTCCGCCGCCGTTAAAATGCTGCATGCGCTGTTACCCAGCGCAGCACGCGCCAGGCCGAAGCTCGAAAAACTGCCCGATGAAGATTGGGTGAGCCTCAGCCAACAAGGGATGAACCCGGTCATCGCCGGTCGATTTCAGGTCCGCAACCACGCCGATGATGCGTTGGCGGCGGACAAGTATAGCCTGCTGATCCCGGCCGGACGCGCATTCGGCACCGGGCAGCATGAAACAACGAGCGGGTGTCTCGCGATGCTCGATCGTTGCCGAAGCATCGGCGCACGCTTCGGCAATATCGCCGATATCGGCACCGGCACCGGGTTGCTGGCGTTTGCGGCGCTGCACCTGTGGCCGGGCGCTTATGCCACCGCGTCGGATATCGACCCCGCATCGGTGGAGGTGACGCGGGACAATGCGCGGCTCAATCATGTGTCGCTCGGACAAGGGCTGGGGCAGGTCGCCGTGTGGCAGGCGGCCGGCGTCAATCATGACGGGATCATGGCGCGCGCGCCATATGACCTGATGATCGCGAACATCCTCGCCGGGCCACTGATCGAGCTGGCGCCATCGCTATGTGCATTGCTGGAACCGGGCGGAACGATGATCCTCGCCGGTTTGCTCGACGAACAGCGCGACCGTGTGCTTGCCGCCTATCGCCATCAGGGAATGCGGCTTGCGGATGGTATCGACAACGGCCACTGGCCGACGCTGCGCCTGCGCAAGCGCCCCGCGATCGGCTGGAAACGCCCGCGCCGCTGGGCAAGCGAAGATGTCGGCGAAGCGCCGGGCTTTGGGAGCTGGTAGGGGTATTTGACTGGAGCATGACGAACGGGACGGGGCCGATTTAAGGCAGACGCTTTTACCCCGCCGCTTTAACGATCTCCGCCCACTCGGCCTCATCAATGACGCGAATACCAAACTCCGCCGCCTTCTTAAGCTTCGATCCCGCCCCCGGCCCCGCGACGACAAGGTTGGTCGCCGCACTAACCGATCCCGCCGCCCGCGCGCCGAGCCGCTCGGCCTGCGCCTTGGCCTCATCACGGCTCATCGTTTCGAGCTTGCCGGTGAACACGATGGTTTGCCCGGATACGGGGCTTTGCAATGTTTCGACAATGTAGTCGGGTGGCGTAACCTGCTCCAGCAAGTCATCCCACACCGCGACATTATGCGCCTCATGAAAGAAATCGCCGAGCGCCTCCGCCACCGCCCCGCCTACGCCCTCGATACTGGTCAGCTCAGCGTGTGCCGCCTCATCGTCATGGGCGCGCTGCGCAACATCCCGCAGCGCAGACAGCGTGACAAATCGTTTCAACAAATCCCGCGCCGTGACCGCCCCGACATGGCGGATGCCCAGCCCGAACAGCAGCCGCGCGGCATCCGGCGCCCGTTTCGCCTCAATCGCGGCGAGCAGATTATCGACCGACTTTTCTTTCCACCCCTCGCGCCCCAGTAACTCCGCGCGATGATCCTTCAGCCGAAAAATATCGGGTGGGCCATGTTCCAGCCAGTTGAGGTCAAAAAACTCCTGAATCGACTTTTCGCCCAGCCCCTCGATGTCGAGCGCGCCGCGCGACACGAAATGCTTGAGTCGTTCGATGCGTTGCGCGCCGCAAATCAGGCCGCCGGTGCAGCGCACATCGACCTCGCTTTCCTCGGCAATCGCCTCCGATCCGCACACCGGGCAATGATCGGGAAATAGATAGGGATCGCGCGCCTCATCGCGGGTCAGATTGTCGGCGATCTGCGGGATGACATCGCCCGCGCGCTGCACCAATACGCGGTCGCCGGGACGCACGCCAAGCCGCGCAATCTCGTCGCGGTTATGCAGCGTCACGTTGGAAACGACGACTCCGCCGACCGTCACCGGCACGAGCCGCCCAACCGGGGTCAGCTTGCCCGTGCGGCCGACCTGAATGTCGATGCTCTGCAACGTGGTCTGCGCCTGTTCCGCCGGGAATTTATGCGCGATCGCCCAGCGCGGGGCCTTGGCGACAAAACCCAGCCGTTCCTGCCAGTCGAGCCGGTCGACCTTATACACCACACCGTCGATGTCATAGGGCAGGTCCGCGCGCTGCGCCTCAATACTGCGATAATGCGCGAGCACGGCGTCAGCGCTTTCGGCCCATACCAGCAACGGCGAAACCGGGATGCGCCAACGCGCCAGACTTTGCATCACGCCCATCTGCGTGTCGGCGGGCAGCGCGCTCGCCACCCCCCAGCCGTGCGCGAGGAAACGCAGCGGGCGCGATGCGGTGACGTTCGCGTCCTTCTGGCGTAGCGATCCGGCGGCAGCGTTGCGCGGATTGGCGAACTGACGCACGGTATCGGGATCAAACGTCTCGCCCTTGACATCGGCACTGGTCCGCGCTTCGTCCATCAATCGCGCATTGAGCGAAACGAAATCGACCTTCGCCATATACACCTCGCCGCGCACCTCGAACACATCGGGCGCATCATCGGGCAGGGTTTGCGGGATGTCGGCTATATGGCGGACATTGGCGGTGACATCCTCCCCCACCTGTCCATCGCCGCGCGTCGCCGCGCGCACGAGCTTGCCATGCTCATAGCGGATCGAGAGGGACAGGCCGTCGATCTTGTCCTCCGCCGTCATCGCAACCGGCGTATCTTCGGACAGGTTGAGGTAGCGCCGCACCCGCGCAACAAATTCCGACACATCCTCGTCCACGAACGCATTATCGAGGCTCATCATGCGCTTTTCATGCGCCACCTTTGCGAGCGGCGAGGCATCCACCGCCGCGCCGATCTGGGCATTGGGGCTGTCAGCGCGGATCAAATGCGGGAACGCCGCTTCGAGCGCATTGTTCTCCCGCACCAGCGCGTCATACTCCGCATCGCTGATCTCCGGCGCATCCTCAGCATGATAGCGCACGTTGTGATGCGCGATCTGCCTCGCAAGCCGCATCAGGCGATTGGCGGCGTCAGGTTCGGGGGGGCGAACGGAGTTCATGGCGCGAAAAACATATATAGAAATGGGAGGTAGAAAACGATGCAAAGAACAATTTTATAGAATGGTCTAGATCGAAAAAAATCTCCGGTGCTCTTCAGAAATATATAATTTGCAACGATAGACGCACACCAGACCAGAAGGGCAATTGCCGCCAATGACCAGTTCTGAAAATCAGAAGAAACAGACCGAAAAATAAAGATCGGCAGTGCGAAAAAGAGCAAAGTAAATGTCAGCCAAAGCTGCACATACAAGAACGCTCCAATCGCCTCGGTCGTTGCACGCATGGTTGAAAGCATCACACAGTCTCCAACAGCCGCTCAGCCTGCGCTCTCGCCTCCGCCGTAATGTCCGCACCCGATAGCATCCGCGCGATTTCTTCGCGGCGGCCAGCGGGGTCGAGCGGTTTTACGTCGGTGCGCGTTACGGTGCCGTCCGATGCTTTGGCGATCAGCAGGTGATGTGCGCCGCGCGCCGCGACTTGCGGGGAGTGGGTGACGACCAGCACTTGGCAACCGACATTTCCATTGCCTTGCGCAAGCCGCGCCAATCGCTCGCCAATCGCAGAGGCGACCGCGCCACCGACGCCCCGGTCGATTTCGTCGAAGATCATTGTGCGCGCGCCGCCTTGCTCGGCCAGCGCGACTTTCAGCGCCAAAATGAAGCGCGACAGTTCACCGCCCGAAGCAATTTTGGTCAGCGGCGCAAACGGCGCGCCGGGGTTGGTGGAGATCAGGAATTCCACCCGGTCCATGCCATGCGGCCCCCATTGCGCCGGGTCGAGCGGTTCAATGGACGTGCGAAAGCGTGCCGCGTCGAGTTTCAATGGCGCCAGTTCCCCCGCGACAGCAATGTCGAGCCGGGTCGCCGCCTCGCTGCGCTGGTCCGACAGACTGCGCGCTGTCGCTTCGTACAGTATCCGCGCCTCCGCTGCCGCCTGTTCCAGCGCAACCACCCCCCCCTCGCCCGCCTCGATCCGCGCCAGCCGCGCCGCCAGTTCGTCGGTGAGCCCAGCGAGATCATCGGCAGGCACCTGATGCTTGCGGGCCAGCGCGCGCAGATCGAACAGGCGGGTTTCGATGCTTTCCAGCCTGGCGGGGTCGAAACTCAGCGCCTCGTCCGCGCGTTCCAGCGCCTCTTCCGCCTCGCTCGCTTCGATCACCGCACGGTCAAGCGCCGCCAGCGCCTCGGCCAGCAGTTCGTGATCGCTCGCGATGCGGTCCAACCTGCGCGCCGCCTGGCGCAATTGCGACAGGCCACCATCCGACCCGCCGAGCAGCCCCGCCAATATCCCCAGATCATCGCCGAGCCGCGCACCCTTTTGTATCGTGGCACGCTCGCTCGCCAGCGCATCCTCCTCACCCGGTTCGGACGCAAAGGCTGCTAGTTCCGCCACCACATAGGTCAGATAGTCCCGGTCGCGCGCCGCATTGGCCACTTCCTCCCGCGCCTGATCCAGTGCGCCGGTCGCCGCCCGCCAAGCAGTATGCGCGCGCGCCACTGCGACCGTGTCGCACCGCGCGAAGCTGTCCAGCAGGGCGCGATGGCCGTTCGCGTTCAGCAATCCCCGATCGTCATGCTGACCGTGAATTTCCACCAGCGCGCTGCCGACTTCGCGCACCAACGCCGCCGAACAAGGCTGATCGTTGATGAAGGCGCGGCTGCCGCCATCGGCTTTCAATGTGCGGCGGATCAGCAACGGCTCGCCCAGTTCATGTTCGATTCCGCTGTCGCTGAGCAGTGCTGACAAACGATCACGCTCGCCATCCACATCGAAACTGGCGGTAACGCTCGCCTGCTCGGTCCCCTGACGCACGAGGCCAGTGTCGGCGCGCATCCCGAGTGCCAACCCCAGCGAATCCAGCAATATCGATTTTCCCGCGCCCGTTTCCCCCGTCAACACACCAAGCCCGGAGCTGAATTCCAGATCCAGCGATTCGATCAGGACGATGTTGCGGATGGCAAGAGCGGTCAGCACCTCACCGCCTCAGGCGCCGGACGCATGTTCCTGTATGAGCTTATAGGCATGCTCATACCATTTCGATCCGGGGTAATTGGCGCCCAGCACTGCGGCGGCCTTCTTCGCTTCCTCGGGGATACCGAGTTGCAAATAGCTTTCGACCAACCGCTCCAATGCTTCGGGCGTGTGCGTCGTCGTCTGGTAACTGTCCACCACCGTGCGGAACCGCAATGTCGCCGCCAGCCATTGGCCGCGGCGTTCATGGAAGCGACCGATTTCCATTTCCTTGCCCGCGAGGTGATCGTTCACCAGATCGAGCTTCAATCGTGCGTCGGCGGCATACAGCGAATTGGGATAACGGCGGCTCAGTTCGCCCAGCGAATCCAATGCCTGCTGCGTGATCTTCTGATCGCGGGTCACATCGGCGATCTGTTCGTAATAGCATAGGGCTACAAGATAAAAAGCGTAGGGTGCGTCCTTGTTACCCGGATGGATCGCCAGAAACCGCTGCGCCGTCGAAATCGATTCGGTGTAATCGCGGTTCATATAGTAGCTGAACGCACTCATCAGCTGTGCCCGACGCGCCCAGGGCGAATAGGGGTGCTGGCGCTCCACTTCATCGAACAATGCGGCAGCGAGCTTGAACTGCCCCTGATCCAGCCGGGATTTCGCACTGTTATAGAGTGTGCTGACATCGCGGGCGACATATTGCGTGTCCGACTTGTTCTTGTGGGTCGCGCAGGCGGAAAGCAGGCTGACGGCGGCAAGCGCACAGGTCAGGGCGCCTAATGGCTTGGTGGGGATATATCGCATAGGGGAAGGGTCATAACGCAGCATTGCCCCTTCGCCAAGCACCAGATTGGCAAATGGCGAATGATAGCCATTATGCTGTTTTTGGCGTTGGGAATAGTGTCGTGACAAAGCGCATTGGGTGTGTTGAGATTAGGTCAGGTGAGCTTTGCAGACCCGTATGGGCTCAATCTCAACAGGCCCCTAGCCGAAATTGCGCAAATATTCCTGCATTTGTGCTATGCCTTTGGCCGTTAACTGCACGGTGCCCTCTGGCCCCTTGGGACTGAGTAGTCCGGCGCGTGTTAAGGCTTCCAGCAAGGTTTCACAATTTTCCGGTGGCAAACGGTTGGCGAGCGCGATGGCATTCTGGCGGATCGGTACATGTTGTTCATATGCGATCATCACTGTCAGCATCACATCCAGCGTGCTATCCGCCATCACCGGCGTGTTGAAATGAGATGCCCGCCGCCGGTTGCGCGCGTGCATACGGCTCGCGGCTTCCAGGGAACTGGAGGAAACCGACGAGCCGGGAGAAGAGACATAATCCGGCGTCGAATCGACTATGGTTTCACGGCGGTTCGAGGCGGAATATTCAGCCTGATTGTTCGACATAATCCACTCTCCGAATTCTCTTATATGTCTGTTTATATTGCTTTTTTGTTCCTTTACCAGTAGCTTGAAGGCGACGCGGCATTAATGTCGAGAACCCTGCGGCCACAGATCGGTATGCGCACAGACTTTGTACGTGACCTGCCCCTCACATTATGTAGTTATAGGACGCTTTTCGCGCATCGTTGCGTTGCGACCAGTAACTTCTTTCGAAGCCCCACGTTTCGAAGTCCCACGCGCGCGGGAGTTCCG